>DAOUVR010000052.1 GCA_030667555.1 Dehalococcoidia bacterium | reverse complement strand
TACTCTTTCGTATGGTTAGTGGCACCTCATTCTGCGAGGCTAGCACACTATCCGATGAGGTGCTGTACCAACAGGCGCAGCGTCCAGTATCCAGCGAAGGCCACAAGCAGTCCTTTGAACATCTTGCCCACCAGCATCCACATGAGGAATTTCCAAATCGGGTAGCGAATCGCCCCGGCAGCTACACCTGCGACATCGGTGAAAGGGTTCGGTAATGCGGAGAAACCGAAAAGAAGCAGAGGGCCTCGTCGCTGCATCCAGTGCTCCAGCTTAGGGTAGAATTTCCTGTTCTGCAACGTCACCTTCCCGCTATAGCCTGCCATGTAACCAGTTAACTCGCCTATCGGCTCGGCTAATCCCACCATCAGTCCTACAAGCCAGGGATTTAATATCGCACCCATGACGAATACCACTGGCAAGGCAGGTATGGGTATAATGAGAGTGGCACTAGCCATAAGGCTGATCAAAAAAATGCCGAAGTAGCCGTAAAGCCAGGCGTCGCCTAGCGCTTTGCTGATGAAGAATACTATTACGAAGACGACGGCGATACCTACTATGATTAAGAGACTTATCCAATGCTGCTTGGTCCAACGCCGCGCCTTCGCCTGTACGGCCCTCACTTCGCCCGAAGAGGGCACATCGGACGAGACGGTCTCGATGGCGCCCCCGTCATTGGGTTTTTCGTTTTCCTTGTTTCCCATTACCTTTCCATTGCAAAACTATAGGAAACAGCCAGCGAAGTCAAGTGGTTCTACTCATTCATATGATTGGTAATATCGCACACGTCACCTATTATGCATGCTTCGCAGCATCTCTATCATTGTAACCTGCCTACCTGCGTTGAAATGTACCTCTGGGGGACACCCCGAGTTCCCGCCAGAGGGAATTGCCCTCTGGATTTTACCTGATATCTATAACGTAGTAGGGGCGTTCAATCCTTCTTAGAAGGACGCCCCTACTGGAACGGGCACATAGTTCAAGACAAGCCTGGCATTCACGGGAAGAACCACTCATCTATTTAAGCGAGTCAGTGGTGAAGGTGAAACCATCGCTTCCCGCGTCGACCTGGACGCGGTCTCCCTCCTTAAACTCACCCTGTAGGATTCTCTTAGACAGGGGGTTCTCCACTTGGCGCTGTATGGTGCGGCGCAATGGGCGTGCCCCAAAAACGGGGTCGAAGCCCTCTTTTGCCAGTTGAACCTTCGCCTCTTCAGTCAGCTCTACTGTTATCTTCCTGTCAACAAGCCTCTTCTGCACGTCCTTTATCATCAAGTCTACTATCTCTTTGATCTGCTCCTCGGTGAGGGACTCGAAGATAACGATCTCATCCATACGGTTGAGAAACTCGGGACGGAAGGTCTTCTTCAATGCATCATCTATGGCGCCCTTTAGCCGCTGCTTTTCACCCTTGGTCTCCTGAGAGAAGCCCAATGATTGGCGCTGAAACTCCTCGGTGCCCAGGTTGGAGGTCATGATTACCACAGTGTTCTTGAAGTCGACCGTCCTGCCATGGCCATCGGTCAGCCTGCCATCCTCGAGTATCTGGAGCAGGATATTGAACACATCGGGGTGCGCCTTCTCCACCTCGTCAAAAAGGATCACCTTGAAGGGTCGGCGCCTCACCGTCTCGGTGAGCTGTCCTCCTTCCTCATAGCCGATGTAGCCCGGTGGCGCTCCAATAAGCCGGGAAACGGTGTGCTTCTCCATGTACTCGGACATGTCGAGCCTTACCATGGCCTCTTCGTCGTCGAACAGGAACTCAGCCAGCGCGCGAGCCAGCTCCGTCTTGCCCACGCCGGTCGGTCACAGGAAGATGAAGCTGCCAATGGGTCTCTTGGGGTCCTTTAAGCCGGCTCTCGCCCGCCTGAGGGCCTCAGACACAACCCTGACGGCATTGTCCTGGCCGATGATCCTGTCATGAATGCGCTCCTCCATATGTAATAGCTTCTCTGTTTCCTCCTCCATCATGCGGGATACAGGAACGCCCGTCCATGTGGAGACCAGCTCGGCGATGTTCTCCTCATCGACCATACCGTCGATCTTTTCCTTCTGGAGCCAATTGCTTTTCGCCAGGCTGTACTCCTCCTCGAGGCGGAACCGCTCGACTTTAAGTTGGGCAGCGCGCTCATACTCCCTCCGCTGCGATGCCGCTTCCTCCTCATCGACAAGTTGTTGCACCTGCTTTTCCAGCTCCTTTACCTCAGCAGGGGCGCTCTCGGTATCGATCCTGAGCTTTGATGCAGCCTCGTCGATAAGGTCCACTGCTTTATCAGGGAGAAAACGTTCCGAGATGTACCTCTGGCTCAGCTTGGCAGCAGCCTCAAGGGCGGAGTCGGTGATCTGTATCTTGTGGTGAGCCTCATATCTGGGTCGCAGCCCGCGGAGTATCTCGATGGTAGCATCAACGCTCGGTTCGCCGATATAAACAGGTTGCAGCCTCCGCTCCAGTGCGGCGTCCTTTTCGATATGCTCCCGATACTCGTCCAATGTTGTCGCCCCCACGCACTGGAGTTCGCCGCGGGATAGGGCTGGCTTGAGCATATTACTGGCGTCGATGGCGCCCTCAGCAGCTCCAGCGCCTACAACGGTGTGCATCTCATCGATAAAGAGAATGACCTCACCTTGAGCCTCACGGATCTCATCCATCACCGCCTTAAGGCGCTCCTCAAATTCGCCGCGGAACTTCGAGCCAGCCACCAGTGCCCCCATATCAAGGGCTATCACTCTTTTACCTTTGAGAGAATTGGGCACATCATCGGCCACGATCTTTTGGGCCAAACCCTCTACGATGGCGGTCTTGCCCACCCCGGCATCACCGATGACAACCGGGTTATTCTTGGTGCGTCTGGTGAGGATCTGCATCACCCTTTTTATCTCGTCCTCTCGCCCGATAACTGGGTCCAGCTTACCCTCGCGGGCTAGCATGGTGAGATCGCGACTGTACTTCTCCAAAGCGCCGTATTTAGTCTCTGCCCTGGGGTCGGTCACCCGGTGTCCTCCTCGGATGTCCTGGAGGGCACGGTAGACCTTCTCCTGGTCGATGCCAAAGTCACCAAGTATGCGGGCAGCCTCGCCGTCCCGCTCGCTGGCCATTGCAACCAGGATATGCTCGGTGCCGATGAACTCATCCTTCAGCCTATCCGCCTCCTCGGAGGCATTCCCCAGGAGACGCACCGTGCGTGGCGTGGCATAGAACGTCGCGCCTTCATAGGCCACTTTGGGCGTCTTCTCTAAAGAATCCTCAACGCGGCTTCGCACCTCATCAGGATTAACCCCGAGCTTTCTTAGTATCTCGCCTGCCAGGCCTTTCTCCTGCCTGAGCAGAGCGAGTAGAATATGCTCTATATCCCACTGGCTGTGTTTGTATTCGTGCACCAACTGCTGCGAGAGAGCCAGTGCTTCTTGTGCCTGTTCGGTAAATCTATCCTGCCTCATAGTTTCCCTCCTGCTTGAGCTAGAGCTTGGCCTCCCTGAGGGCCTCGATCTCCGACTCCAACTCCTCTATTCGTCTTTCCATCTCACTGATTCTTTCGGTGAGGCGGATTATGACCTCCACCCCGGCAAGATTGACCCCGAGGTCGTTCATCAGCGTCTTGATCTGGCGCAGCCTCTCGATGTCCCTCTGGGAGTAGAAGCGCACCCTACCCTGGGAACGCGATGGCTCAATGAGCCCCATCTTTTCATAGTAGCGCAAGCTCTGGGCGTGGATGCCCAGTATCCTGGCGGCAACACTGATCACATAACAGGGTTCGGTATCATCAAACATCATTTCTTATCACCTCCGCGGAGCTTCTTGAATTCCTGGAAAAGCTCTTTCTCCTTTTCGGTTAACTTAGTGGGCAGGACCACCTTAACCTTGGCGAGGAGATCGCCCTTCTTGTCATTGCCCATCTTGGGCATGCCCTGCCCGGCAAGGCGAAAAACCTTGCCATTCTGAGTCTCAGGGGGAATTCTTAAGGCTACATTTCCCTTCAGTGTGGGCACATCCACCTCGCCGCCGAGCACGGCATCGGAAAGGGGAACCTCAACCTCCACATGGAGGTCACCATCTTTACGCTGAAAGATACGGTGAGGTCTCACCGAGACCAATAAATAGAGGTCGCCGCTCGAGCCTCCCACGGAGCCTGGCCCACCCTTGCCTGCCATCCGTATCCTTGAGCCATCCTTCACCCCCGGCGGGATCCTGACTTCGAGGCGCTGCGGCCGCAGCAACCTTCCCGAGCCGCCACAGGTGTAGCAGGGCGCATTCTGAAGCGAGCCCTTGCCGCTACAGATGTGGCAGGTGGTTTCAGCCTGCATTTCGATGATGCGGCTACTGCCATGATAGGCCTCTTCGAGTGTCACCTCGATAGGGTGTTCCATATCGCGACCTCGCCTCGGTCTCGGAGAAGTGGCCCTGGCGCCGGAGCCGCGAAACAGGCTATCGAAAACCCCACCAGCGTCACCTCTTCCGAAGAGGTCGTCAAAGTTGAAGGTAGCGCCAGATCTTCGGGAGGCATCTCCATAGGGCTGCTGCCACTCGGCAAACTGATCGGCATACTGCCAGTTTTCGCCATACTGGTCATACTTCGTCCTCTTCTCCGGGTCAGAGAGTACCTCATAAGCGGCGTTTATCTCCTTGAACTTGGCTTCGGCGGAGGCATCGCCGGAGTTAACATCAGGGTGATACTTACGAGCCAACTTGCGATAGGCCTGCTTTATCTCCTTATCGCTGGCACCCCTCTTTACACCGAGAATCTCATAGTAATCCTTAGCTGCCATTTTCCCACCCTACCATTCCTTATATATTATGAAGTAATTTGACTGTTTTGTCAATAGTGTTAACACCCATTTAAATAGTGGCTTATTATTTATACGTAGATAACTTGACATGATGGTGTTAATATATTATATATTGCAAGGAAGTTGAAGAAAGGAGGTGAAGAAGATGAACTTAGTTCGTTGGGAGCCCTTCAGGGAGAGGCTGTTCTAAAATGTGGTTGCCCAATTCATTGGGTGAGAGTGCCTGATGAATCAGGCAAGTACAGTTACGGCTGGTGGCGAGCGGTAACAAACAACAAAAAGGAGTCAGCCGCAGACCGTTCGTGGTGAGCCTGTCGAACCATGAACGGGAAAAATCTGGGTAGGTTGGAGCATCCGCTCCAACCATGACCGGAGCACCCCGATATAATCGGGGCGGGCTACCCTGTTTACAGTAGGCCCTTCGACAAGCTCTCCGAACGAAGTATCGGAGTCCGCAAGGCGGACAGGGCGGGCGGGCGACCAGCAATATGTCACTAACGTACTCGAGGACTAGCAATTCTTGCCCTGTGTCGCCATATCCAGTATGATTATCTGTGCATCCCCTTGATAAGGAAGTCCCTTCGTATGGAAAAGAGAACGAGGTGAAGAAAGGGCGGTTATTCTATGGGTGGTGGATAGTTTCCGCCTGTGCCGCGCTGAATTTCTACGTTGGAGGGGTCTTCTTCTATGGCTTTGGTGCCTTCTTCGACCCTATCAGGAACCATTTTGGCTGGAGCTATGCCGCGATTTCTTTCGGCAACTCCATACAAAGGCTTGAAGGCGGCATTGCCGCGCCGATAGTCGGCTTCCTCTTCGACCGGTTCGGGCCGAGAAAGCTCATGCTGTTCGGCCTCACCGTCGCCGGCCTGGGTTTCATATCGTTCAGCTATGTCAACTCTCTGTGGATGTACTACCTCTCCTTCGCCATCGTGTCCATCGGCTTCAGCACCGGCGGTGCTGGCATAGCCATGGCCACCGTAGTGAACTGGTTTATCAGGAGAAGGACAATAGCCGTCGCATTGATGATGGCCGGCTTTGGTCTCAGTGGCTCTCTGGTTCCCGTAGTTCTGCAGGTCATCGACAGCATAGGCTGGCGCGACTCCCTGATGTACATCGGTTTTGGTGTCTGGCTGGTTGGCTTGCCGGTGGCTTTTATGATGAAACACCGGCCGGAGAAGCATGGCTTGCTCCCCGACGGCGATGCAATGGAAGCGCAGAGCCCACCAACGGGTGAGTCGGGCGCGTTGGAGCAACCTATCGGCAGGAAGCCCGCGTTGCCGGAGATAAACTTCACCGCCAGGGAGGCGCTCAAGACCCGTGCCTTCTGGCTCATTGCCGTGACGTACAGTATTCAGGTTCTCGCAACCAGTGCCGTATTTGTGCACGTGATCCCCCACCTTACCCTTCTCGGCATGAGAGATATCAGCGGCTACGCTCTGATGGGAATGACCATCTGCAGCCTCGTTGGTAGGCTGGGATTTGGCTTTCTTGGCGACATCAAGGACAAAAGGCGCCTGCTTGTTATCACCCTTATTCTTCAGTGCATTGGAATGCTTATTCTGGCAAACATCTCCACCTGGTGGCTTATTATCCCGTTCTTGCTCACCTATGGTCCTGCTTATGGGGGACCCATACCGATGCGACCGGCGATAATCGGTGAGTATTTCGGCAGGAAGTCCTTCGGCGCGATTCAGGGGCTGATGCACACCGTTACCGTTGCCGGCGGCGTTATCGGGCCTATCTTTGCCGGTTGGATGTGCGACCTCAACGGAAGTTACTATCTTGGTTTCATGATTCTTGCCTTCACCAGCCTGGCGGCTATACCGGCGATCTTGGCAGCAAAGCGACCGACTCTAGACAGGCCTGGTCAGGTTATCACCCTGCAGTAAAGGGTGTTTAATTAGCGAGACTTAAAATCAGAAAGAGCTAATCGCTAGCTTCGCTGAAAATTAGGTCGAGGAACTGCCGCAGAATCTTCGCTGTAGCCCCCCATATCACCTTGCCCTCATAGTCGAAGAAGCTTCCCATATAGGGTATTCCGTCGTAGGACTGAAGCTTCTCATAGTAGGTTCTCTTATCTAAGAGCGCTGCTACCGGTACCTCGATGAGCTCATCTATCTCATCTGTGCTAACGGTGAATTCGTATGGGTAGGGGATAACACCTACAAATGGCGTGATGAGAAAATTGCTGGTGGCGGTGCACATATTGTCCAGCTCTCCCAAGACCTCCACGTCCTCCGGGAGGAGCCCAATTTCCTCGAACGCTTCTCGTAGCGCGGTATCTAGAAGTGAATCGTCCTCCTCATGACATCTGCCCCCAGGAAAGCAGATCTGCCCCTTGTGATACATCAGTTTCTCCGTCCTTTTGGTGAATAGGACATGGTACTCCCCTGCCTTCTCATAGAGAGGGAGTAGAACCGCCGCAGGTGTTAACGGAGTGTCGGTGAAGACAAAGGTCTGCTTCTCCCTCTGGGAGAGGATCCGGCCAATCCTTTGCTTAATTTTTTCTTTCTCCGACATTTCACTAATCTTATGGACGAAGCGAACAAATCCCATTGTTCGCCGCTCGTTCAGAGTGCCACCCTAACCATGCTCACCATCCAAGTATTCGTGGTATTGCTTGAGTCTGGAGAGAGCCCTTACCGCCCGATCAAGGTTGGGGAAGACTACCGTCTCCTCATTTTCGTCTATCTTGCCTATCAGTTCCTCCATCCCGCTACCATATAGCCAACACACAACAGGTTTCTCAAATTTATTGGCGCGCTGGAATATGTCCGGGGCACCAAGTAGAAAAGCGGCATGGGATACTATGATTATACCGTGGATATTGGGGTCAGCCAAAAATGCATCCATGATCGTGTAGTAGACTTCATC
>DAOUVR010000134.1 GCA_030667555.1 Dehalococcoidia bacterium | reverse complement strand
GTCAACTTGTAGCGTTTCAGCATATCGCCAGGGATATGACCGAAGAAAAACGAATGAAGGAGAACCTGCAATTCTACCTGGGGCAGGTTACCAGGGCTCAGGAAGAGGAAAGAAAGCGCATTGCCCGGGAGCTTCACGATGACACCAGCCAGGCCCTGGTCGTCCTCTCCCGGCAGCTAGACGACCTCGCCTCCAGTGCCAAGGGGCTGCCCGAGGACAAAAGAGGCCTCTTGGAGAACCTGCGGCAGCAGACCAATAACATAATGGAGGGTGTGCGGCGCTTGAGCCAGGACCTGCGGCCCCCCACACTGGATCGCCTGGGCCTGCTGCCAGCGCTGGAATGGCTGACCTCCAATGTGAGCACAAACTCAGGGATAGCTATAGACGTCAGCGTGCATGGCGCTGGACGCCGACTCTCCGCTGACGTAGAGCTACTGCTGTTCCGTATCGCCCAGGAGGCACTAAGCAATGTCTGGCGGCATTCTCAGGCAACTAGCGCTGAGGTCATGGTAGAATTCGACGAGAAAAAAATCAGGATAACCGTCAAGGACAATGGTAAAGGGTTTGAGCTTCCAGGTTCAGCAGGCGATCTAGCAAGGAAGGGCAAGCTGGGTCTGGCGGGGATGCAAGAACGAGCCCGGTTGCTTGGCGGTAGCGCCAAGGTGGAATCTGAGCCCGGCAAGGGCACCACGGTAACGATTGAGGCACCAGTATAAACCTACTAAAGGTGGGATCGATCATTTTGCCACCGACCTACAATATCGGCGCCCACAAGTCAACCAGCTATAGGCAAAGAGCTATAGCCTCTTACCTTTGTTCGCTAGGCGAGGCGAAGATGTCCTAGCACCCGTTTCCGTATCAATCCCTCCCCTTTCCGCCCTCGCTTCCCAAATGAAACAAAAGTCGCATACAGACCCTTTTTCCTGATATATTATTAATCGCGACATCAAAAAGAGGATATAGGTTATGACCAGCCAGAACATCGGTGAAACAAGTCGAAAAAGCAGCAGGCGTGTACTTCACTGGGTAGTAGCCGGGGCGTTCCTCACCATGTTAATTACCGGCTTGATTATATACACCCCGACCTTCTCTGGATTGGCTTCCGGTGGCTGGACCCGCCTTGTTCATCGCATTGGGGCGGTGATCCTGGTAGGCGCCCCTGTTGCATATGCCCTGCTCAACCGCAAGGCCGCTCGGCAGTGGATGCGGGAAGCCACAGTCTGGAATAAAAGTGCCTCCGTGGCGCCATATGTCCTCAACACCTGGAGAAGGAGACACAAGCTATTGATATCGGTGGGTTACGTCCTTTTCGCACTGACGGGTACGATACAGTGGTTTCTGAAAGGGATGGTATCATCCGACATGTTCCATATATCCTTGTTTATCCATGATATCCTTTTCTTCTCTGCTATCGTAGTGCTGCTTTATCACATTTACTTCGAGTTCTACTGGTGGCTATGGAAGAGGAGATACTGCCGCCAGTGCAGCTTTCCCTACTGTGTCGATGCATGTCCTGTTGGTGCTATTGCTAGCGGGGGAGATGGCACCATCGACCGAAGCACCCAAAAGTGTAACAATTGCAGGCTCTGCATGGAGTACTGTCGGCGCAATTCCTACCATAAAAGAGCCACTGGACCCGTGCAGAAAGAACCTCAAGTTAAGTAAGTTGGAGCAACGGAGACATTGGCATATTCCGGACACATCTAAGTATTCAGGATAATTCCAGATTACGCAGGCGGCTCAGCAGGGCCTCCTCTTCTCCAGGGAGGATGGTACGAGGGTCGAGTAGCAGGAGGTCTTTCTCGATCCGCCCGATGACCATAGGCGACCCCTTACGCAGTTGATCAGCCAGTTGGTTAACTTTGCCCCTGCCTTTGATAGCCACCAGGCAGGTGGGCAAGGTGCCGCCGGGGAGGCTGCCACCCCCTACCATCGATTCCCCTTCTACAACCGACGTTGCATCGCCCAACAATCGGCTCCATCTTTCGGCACGCTCCTCTATTTCCTCCAGGGATGCCGAAATCATCCGCCACACCGGAATCTTGCTCTCCGCTTCACCCTTTAGATAATGATGCAGGGTAGCCGCCAACCCGGCCAACCTTACCTTGTCGATGCGCGCCGCGCGGGCCAGGGGATGCCTTCGGAGCTTGTCTACAAGAGCACGCTGGCCCACGATTATACCCGCTTGAGGTCCGCCTAGAAGCTTGTCCGCAGAGGACATAACCAGCCCTGCCCCAGCCGCAATGCTCTGCTGAAGCATAGGCTCAGGGCCCAACCCGAATCTGGTTGTATCCAGGAGGCAGCCGCTGCCCAGGTCATCGAGCACTGGAAGGTCATAGCGGTCCCCGAGTTGAGTCAACTCCTCAAGAGCAACTGCCTGAGTAAAGCCAATCACTACGAAGTTGCTGGAGTGAACTCGAAGAAGAGCAGCAGTGCGGGGAGTGATTGCCTCTTCGTAGTCCAATAGATATGTGCAGTTAGTGGTGCCCACCTCTATCAGTTTGGCCCCGCTCTGCCGCATCACATCGGGGATACGGAAGCCACCGCCGATCTCCACCGCCTGACCCCGGGAAACAATTACTTCCTTGCGTTTGGCCAATGCGCTGAGTGCCAGGAGAACCGCAGAGGCGTTATTGTTTACCACCAGAGCAGCCTCAGCTCCGGTTAATTGACACAGTAGCGATTCGATGTGAACCTGTCGGGAGCCTCGCTTCCCGCTATCGAGATCGATTTCCAGATTGGTATAGCCCGCACACTCCTCCATAGCAGCCGTCGCCTCCTCGCTTAATGGCGCCCTCCCCAAATTAGTATGGAGAACGACACCAGTAGCATTGATTACGCGGCGCAGGCTGGGCTCTGCTATGGAATGTACCTGTGCACAGACCGATTCTGCCATCTGGTCAAACATGGGTGCAGGTTCGCCCTGGGCAATGCGCAGACGTATCTCTTCAAGGTGTTGCCGTATTACCCGCAGCACAAAGGGGCGGGAATAGGCCTCCTCAAGACGCTGAATGCGCCCATCGGTGAGCAACCTATCAACACTGGGGAGACTGCGAAAATTCTCATCCATTTCCGAACGCAATCTAGCACACCCCCCGAAAGCTGTCAAACAAGCGTACCTATTCACATAAATTGTCGCACCCCTGCCCATTATGTGTGCTTCACAACGTCCCTGTCATCTTCGTCTGAAGGAGAGCAACGAGCCTTACTGTATAAATGTGTAGGAATAAACAGGATTTGACGACGGTCGTTTTTGTGTTATATACTAAAATTCACTAGAGAGAGTTGACACAGAAAGGGGGTGAGATCAATGAAGCGCCGCACATGAGTCGTGGAACAACTAAGGGCGTGGCTCTTGAAGATTAGCGGAACTATTAGGAAAGGAGGGCGTGTTGACGCGTGTTTCACGACTGTTGACGCCGGGCGTATTGATCACCCTCTTTGCGTTGGTGATAGGTATCCTGGCGGCATTGCTGGTGAGGTGGGGAAACCCACCCAATATGGGAATATGTGTAGGCTGCTTCCTGAGAGACATCTCCGGGGCGCTCACCCTGCACAATGCTGGGCCGGTACAGTATCTCCGCCCTGAGATTATAGGTTTCGTTTTGGGCAGCTTCGGTGCTGCCTGCGCCTTCGGCGAGTTTCGGACTAGAGGTGGCTCCGCACCGATAGTCCGATTTTTATTGGGCGCGCTGGTAATGATCGGGATACTGATGTTTATGGGCTGTCCGGTGAG
>DAOUVR010000027.1 GCA_030667555.1 Dehalococcoidia bacterium | reverse complement strand
TCTATCCTTAAGCACATTATCCTCATAAATTGAGCGGTAGATTGAAAGAAAGGTTTCTCTCACCTCAATGCCGCGCAATTCCCGCGATAAGTCAACCGCCAGTTGTGCATTTCTACCTCGCCTTGTCTCCCACACTTGCCAAATAGCAAATAATATGCCTCCAGCCAGAACACAGGTGGCAATGGCTCCTATCGCGACCCAATCCATATTTACCCCCTAATTTAAATCCTCTCCACCTCTGCCATCAACGCTGTCAAAAAGTCCTTCTCCTCCACTGTGCGCACCTGCTCCCCTCTGCGGAAGATTACGCCCCGCCCTTTGCCGCAGGCGATGCCGACGTCGGCATCACGCGCCTCCCCAGGGCCGTTTACCACGCACCCCATGACCGCCACCTTTATCGGTTTTTCCAGCCTGGCAAGGCGCTCTTCCACCGCATTAGCCAGAGCGACGATATCGACCTCAGCCCGGCCGCAGGACGGGCAGGCTACTAGAGTCGGGCCACGCTGGCTGAGGTCGAGCGATTTCAGGATTTCGTAGCCGGCGCTGACCTCCTCGCGCGGGTCGCCGCTAAGGGAGACCCGAATGGTATCCCCAATCCCCTCGTGGAGCAGGATGCCTATGCCCACGGCGCTCCTGATAACCCACTTCTTCAGCGTGCCTGCCTCGGTGATGCCGAGATGGATGGGATATGGCATTTTCTGGGCGACGGCCTTATTGGCCTCGATGGTGGTGTGAACATCGAAGGCCTTGAGCGCCACCTTTATTAGCTCGAAATCAAGCTTTTCTAACAATTCGATCTGTTCCAAGGCCGCATCAACCATACGCTCGGCGATGGTCTTTTCCATGCCCTTCTTTGCGGGCAAGCTTCCCGCATTCACGCCAATTCTTATCGGCACCTCTCGTTCTTTGGCGGCATGCACAATCCGGGCGATTTGCTCCCGCTCCTGTATATTCCCCGGGTTTATTCTCAATCCGTCAACACCACCTTCGAGGGCCAGAAGAGCGAGGCGATAGTCGAAGTGGATGTCGGCGATGAGAGGGATAGCGACATCTCGCTTGATGGCAGGAATGGCCTCAGCAGCTTCTCTATCGGGGACAGCCACGCGCACCAACTGGCAGCCGCACTCCTCGAGCCCTTTTATCTGGTCAATTGTCGCTTTGGCGTTGCGGGTGTCGGTCTTGGCCATTGACTGGACGACAACCGGGGCTCCGCCGCCAACGGTCACATCACCGATTCGGATGGCTCTTGAGGCTCGGCGAAGTCTCACGGCAGTATGCTCCCGCCATGAACTAAGCGAATTACGTCATAGTAGCTGACAACAAACAGCAGGAGTATAAGCAGCCCAAACCCGACCGTATTTATGAGACCTTCCGTCCTTGGCGCTAGCCGCTTGCCACGGCGAACCACCTCCAGGAAGATGAAGGCAATCCTCCCTCCATCGAGAGCTGGAATGGGCAACAGGTTTACTATTGCCAGGTTCACGCTGAGGAAACAGGCGAACCAGATGAGAGCATAGATTCCCGCCATAACAAACGCACCGGTTAGCTGAGCGATGCCTATCGGGCCAGCGATTGGAGGCCCCTCCCACCCCGGCGGCATCTCCGGCCCCCGTATCAGTTCGATGATGGCATCCTTCATCAGTACCATCATACGCCCGTACTCCTTGAGCCCCAACGGGATGGCGCTCCACAGAGGATAGGCTGTAACTTCAGTGATCTGGCTCATCTGAACGCCCAGTGGCCCCTCCCCTTCAGGAGGATCCGACCGAGGAATAAGCGTGGCCTCAAACTTGGTCTCCGGTCGCCTCAAAATGAGCAGTGTAACCTCTGAGCCGAGCTTGGGCTCTATGGCTTGATGCATGTCGTTGAAGGTGTCAACCGCCTGCCCGTCAATACTCAGTATGATGTCTTTAGCCTCGATGCCGGCGTGTTCAGCCGGAGAGCCCGGGGCTACCACCGCCACCTGGACCCCGTCGCCCCCCACATAGCGCTCCATCGGCATCATGTAGGAGATTGGGAAAAGGAGTAGGGGAAGCAATAACATAGCAAGTGACCCTGCACTGAGAACCAGGACTCTTGCACGTCTGCTCTTCCCTGCAAGGCTGCCCGGTGTATTGGGGTTCTCCTCCCCCGCCATCTTGCAAAAGCCGCCTAAGGGAAGGAGGTTCACCGAATAAATGATCCCCCCTCGCTTTATGCCGAACAGGCGAGGAGGATATCCTAGGCCAAGCTCCTCAACTCTGACTCCGCAAAGTCTGGCAGCGAAGAAATGCCCCAATTCGTGAACCAGGATAACCACGAATAGGATGACCAAGAAGACGAGTATTGTCACTAGTAAGCTCATCTTCGCACCCTCTCTCTGGCCCAGGCATCAGCGGCGAGTACCTCCTCCAGTGAGGGATTGCTTATGCCCTGATGTTGCTCCAGAGCCTCCTCTACCACCCTTGCGATATCCAGAAAGCCGATGTGGCCCTCGAGGAAGAGTTCAACTGCTACTTCGTCAGCGGCGGATAGCACCGCCGGGTAGGTGCCCCCTTTTCGACCCGCCTCCAAGGCTAGTTTAAGGCACGGGAATTTTTCAAGGTTTGGCACCTCAAAGGTGAGTGAGTCAATTTTCGCAAAATCGAGCCGAGGGAGCTTACTCAAAGGGCGCTCGGGATAAAACAACGTATATTGTATCGGCAGGCGCATGTCAGGAATGCTCAGCTGCGCCTTGACAGAGCCATCAACAAATTCAACCATAGAGTGCACAATGCTCTGGGGGTGAATCACTATCTCGATGTCCTCAAGGGGGACATCAAAAAGCCAGTGCGTTTCAATAACCTCAAACCCCTTGTTCATCAAAGTGGCAGAGTCGATAGTCACCTTTTTGCCCATTCTCCATGTGGGATGCTCCAGCGCCTGTTGAGGCGTCACAGCTTTAAGCTCATGAGAGGAGAGATGACGAAAGGGGCCACCGGAGGCGGTCAGTATGAGCTTGGCGATTTTCCTGTCCTCACCGTGCAGGCATTGCCATATGGCGCTCGGCTCACTGTCGATGGGCAAAATCTGGGCGTGACACCTTTTCGCCTCGGCGGTAACAATCTCCCCCGCCGCTACCAGCACCTCCTTCGTGGCCAAGGCGATATCTTTCCCGGCACGAATAGCTGCCATCGTCGGGCTGAGCCCCGCCATTCCCGAGATGGCAATCACAACCAGGTCAATTTCGGGGTGAGAGGCAAGCTCCTCTAGTGACGATGTCTTGTAGCCTGTACCGAGCAATCGCCCATCAGAGACGGAGACAAGCCTTGGCTGAAATTCCTCGATCTGTCTGACTAAAAGCTCGGTATTTCTCCCCCCGGCAAGACCGATGACCTGGAAACGGTCAGGGAAGGAGCGCACCACATCCAGCGTCTGCTGTCCTATGGAGCCGGTTGAGCCCAGAACAGCCAGCCTCTTTACACTACCACCCATATCACATAATAGTATACTACAACCACGACAAAGAGGATGCTATCGAGGCGGTCGAGGAGCCCACCATGGCCTGGCATCAGCCAGCCGGCGTCTTTTACTCCAGTGCTACGCTTGAGCATCGATTCTGACAGGTCGCCTAGCTGGGCGAAGACGCCAATGAGGGCACCGAGAACCGCTACTTGCCAGCAGACGGCGATAGTAGGGAGAATGGCTGCCAGGATTAAAGAGGCGGCGATGGCGCTTAAAAAGCCCCCTATCGTTCCCTCCCATGTCTTCCCCGGGCTGACCTTCGACCAGAGAGAATGCCTACCCCATGCCCTGCCCACGAAGAAAGCAGCGGTGTCAACAGCGATGGTAGTGAAGAGGGCAAGAAACACCCAGTCTCTACCACCCTCCACTCCCCTCAGGGGGATAAAGTGGCTCAACATCCAACCTATGTAGATGATCCCTGTTAGGCTCCAGGCCCAGTTTGCCGCGGCACCTTCGACCGTGGAGCAAAAAAGCAGCCAGATTAGTGAGAAGACCACTGCTGAGGTTAGGACTAGCAGTGTATAGTTTGCTTCAAAATGGGCACATAAGATGGAAAGGAGTACCCAGACGAGCCCGAAGAGGGTCAGGGGATGCCTCATGGAGAGGCCTTTCATCCCATAGAATTCCAGCGCCCCCAGCGCCGCGACGATGGCAACGGTCAAAGAATAGGCAGGACCGCCAAACCAGATGATAGCGATGAGGGGTATTATAATGACTAGCGCAGTGAGCAGCCGTTTTCTGATCATCCCTGTGGCCGAGGCCCAGTCTCCCTTTGGGCTTCCAGTCCCCCGAAACGCCTCTCTCGCTGAGCATAGGCAACAAGCGCTCTCTCGATTTCCTCACTGCCGAAGTCGGGCCAAAAAGTGGGTGTAGCATAATACTCGCTGTAGGCTGACTGCCAAAGCAAGAAATTGCTGAGGCGCATCTCGCCGCCGGTACGAATGATAAGGTCCGGGTCAGGCAGGCCTGCGGTATATAGATAGCTATTTAGCAGGGACTCGTCTATATCCTGCGGCGGGATGCCATCCTGGATGATGCGCTTTACTGCATCCAAGATCTCAGCGCGGCCCCCGTAGTCAAAGGCAACGCTCAGCGTCATATCGGTGTTGTCTTTCGTCAGCTCGATAGCGTGTTTGACCTTGCGCTGAAGCCTGTCCGATAGCCGATCCACGCGGCCGAGAAGGAAGAGCCTGACACCGTGCTCATGAAAGATGTTGGTCTCACGGTCAATCGCCCTCCCCAGGATTCTAAACAATCCTTTAACCTCGCTGGCTGGCCGGTTCCAATTCTCTGTAGAGAAGGCGAACAGGGTAATATAGTGTACTCCATGTTCTGCCAAGCACCGGATAACCTGGCGGATGTTCTCCGTTCCAGCGCGGTGCCCGGCGACCCTGGGGAGCCCTCGCTGTTCGGCCCACCTGCCGTTGCCATCCATAATGATGGCCACATGATTGGGGATGGGGGCAATCTTAGACTCGGACATGGAATCACCCAGAAAGGAGAGATGCAGACGAGATTTCCTTATTTCTCTATTGGCTAAACCTCTAGTAGCTCCGCCTCTTTGACCTTTGCTGTCTTATCTACCTCATCGATGAAGCTATCGGTAAGCTGCTGCACTTGCTCTTGAGCGCGTTTTAGTTCATCCTCGGAGATCTCTTTGTTTCGCTCCAGATCCCTGAGTTCCTCCAGGGCATTTCTCCTGATGTTGCGCACGGCCACCCTCCCATCTTCAGCCCTCTTATGAACTAATTTAACCAGTTCCTTTCGACGCTCCTCAGAGAGTAGGGGAATGGTGATGCGGATAACATTCCCATCGTTTGCCGGATTGAGACCAAGATCCGCTTTTTGGATGGCTTTATCAATGCTGGATATGGCACTTCTGTCCCACGGCTGGACCAGCAGCAGCCTTGCATCCGGCACCGAGATAGTAGCCATCTGTTTGAGCGGGGTGGGCACACCGTGGTAGTCCACCTTGATATGGTCGATAATCGCCGGGCTAGCTCGCCCGGTGCGGATAGTAGCCAGCTCTTTCCTCAGTGCCTCGATGGTCTTACCCATCTTCGAGTTTGTCCCTTCAAGGGTCTCTTCGATCATTTCTCTAGCCCTCTAGGTAGAGACTATGCTGCCGATAGGCTCTCCCAGCACCACCCGCACAATGCTTTGAGGAGCACTTAGGTCGAAGACGATTATGGGGAGCTGATGCTCCATGCAAAGGGAAAGAGCGGTTGAGTCCATAACTTGAAGATGCAAATTCAGGACATCGAGGTAGCTGATTCTTTCGAACTTCTTGGCATTAGGGCTTTTTCGTGGGTCGGCGTCATAAACGCCATCGACTCTGTGCTTTGCCATGAGCAACACGTCTGCGCCGATATCTATTGCCCTGAGCGCCGCTGCGGTATCTGTGGTCATATAGGGGTTTCCCGTGCCTCCAGCAAAGATAACAACACGCCCCTTCTCTAGATGGCGGAGTGCACGGCGAGGAATATATGGTTCGGCAATAGCTTCAACAGTGAGAGCGCTTTGCGTTCTGGTGGTTATTCCGGACTTTTCCAAAGCGCTCTGAAGTGCTAGTGCATTAATCAGAGTACCCAGCATCCCGGCGTAATCCGCGGTGCTTCGATCCATGCCCGCAGCCTCCGCTGCTGCTCCTCTCCATATGTTCCCTCCGCCGACCACGATTGCCACCTCAATCCCTTCCGTTAGCAACTGCTTTATTTGTTCTACAATGCCACAGAGAGTAGGCGGGTCGATGGTGATTCCACTATCTCCCATCATGGCCTCGCCGCTTAGCTTTAGTAGTACGCGTTTATGCTTAGGGTTTGCCATCTGATCAATCCTTGCCCAACTCAAAACGGGCAAATCTTCTTACCTTGATGTTCTCCCCAACCCTGGCTATCGTTTCAGTGATAATGTCGTGAACGGTTTTTTCGAGATCCTTAATAAAAGGCTGGGAGAGAAGGCAAGCCTCACTGGCGTCCGTCTCACAGGGGGCCACGTCCTGGGGGATGTCCCCTTCACTCAAAAAGGACGGATCCGTGGCTGCCACCTGCATCGCCAGGTGGTGGGCTAATTCCTTGAACTCATCGGTATGCGCCACAAAATCGGTTTCACAATTTACCTCCACCAGAGCCCCAATTCGCCCCCCGGTATGAATATAGGTCTCTACCAGTCCCTGTCTTGTTTCCCGATGCGCCTTTTTCTCCGCCTTGGCCAGACCTTGCTGCTTGAGTATCTCTACGGCACCATCGATATCGCCCTTCGCTTCTTCGAGGGCCCTTTTGCAGGTCATAATTCCGGCACCTGTTTTTTCTCGTAGTTCTTTTATTGTTTGGGTAGTCACTATGTTACTCCTCAGCTTCAGGTGCAAAGCTCAGCGATTCTAAGCTCTCAGGCTCCACCGTCTCCATCTCTGCAATCTCTTCTGCCTCTGCCAACTCGTAGGCACCTTTGCCCGCTAGAGCAGCATCGGCCATCCTGCTAGTTACCAGCTTGATCGCTCTCACCGCGTCATCATTTGCCGGGATAGGATGGTCAATCTCGTCGGGGTCGCAATTGGTATCGGCGATGGCTACAATGGGAACGTTGGTGCGCCTTGCCTCGGCAACAGCGATCTTGTCCTTCGTAGGATCTACTATGAACAAAGCTCCGGGGAATCTGGTCATCTCCTTAAAGCCCCCCAGTTGCCGATTGAGACGGGTGATCTCATCTTCTAACTTCAGCGCCTCCCTCTTGGTGAGGTAACTGAATTCTCCCCTCGCTTTGCGATCCTCAAGGCGCACCAAATAGTCGATCCTTGCCTGGATGGTAGCGTAGTTGGTAAGCATCCCCCCTAACCAGCGTTGATTCACATAGAACATACCGCAACGCTTGGCCTCTTCTTCCACGGTCTCCTTAGCCTGCTTCTTGGTGCCCACAAAGATTATTGCCTCACCCTTTGCGGCGACATCGCGAATAAAATCGTAGGCCCTATTTAACATGATGGTTGTCTGCTGAAGGTCGATGATGTGGATCCCATTCTTCTCGGTGAAGATATATTTCTTCATTCGAGGGTGCCAGCGCGCCGTCTGGTGACCAAAGTGGGCACCTGCCTCCAGCAGCGCTTTTATGGGAACTATCTCTTTTTCGGTTCTTTCCTCTTCCATGCTCCCCCTTATGCGAGTTTAGTGAAAGTATAGCACAGTGAATGGCATGAGGCAACATGATTGAAAAATTCGCTACTCTATGCTACATTTAGATATGGAGGGATCGCATAGTGGTCTAGTGCGGCCGCCTGCTAAGCGGTTACCCTGAGCGATTGGGGTCGTGGGTTCGAATCCCACTCCCTCCGCCATGGAGGTTCGGAGAATTCGCATACCCCTCAATCAGGGGTATATTTTTTCCAGTAAAGGGGAGGCTTCGATGTCCTTCTACTATATCTGGACTATCGGCTGCCAAATGAATAAGGCCGACTCGGAGCGCATTGCCAGCTATCTGGAGAAGATAGGTTATCAGGCTAGCTCAAAAATAGAGGAAGCTGAGATCATTGTGCTCAATAGCTGTGTTGTGCGCCAAAGCGCCGAGGACCGCGTTATCAATAAGCTCAATGCTCTCAAATCGTTGAAAAGAAGGAAGAACCCGCTCCTTCTCCTTACCGGCTGCATGGTGGACTCCAAGGGCGATGACATGAGGTATCGCTTCCCTCAGGTGGATCTCTTTTTCCGGCCACAGGCTTTTTCCAAGTTGGCCCAATTCCTGGCAGACCGTCATCTAGCTCCTGACTGACTGGAGCCTGACTCAGTTCTTCCCAAGCCGTCGCCCAGCACCTTTGTCCCCATCATTGAGGGCTGCGACAACTTTTGTTCCTACTGCATCGTGCCTTATCGAAGGGGGAGGGAGCGGAGCCGTCCCGTGGAGGATATCGTCTGCGAGGTTGAAGAGCTTGTCCTTCGCGGTACCAAAGAGGTCATCCTCCTGGGTCAGAAGGTTGACTCCTATGGCCATGACCTACCTGAAAAGCCCGACCTGGCTAAACTCCTAACCGGGCTAAACCGGGTCGATGGTTTGGCTCGGATACGCTTCTTGACCTCCCACCCCAAGGATATGAACCAAAGACTTATCGAAGCGATGACCTGCCTTGATAAGGTCTGTGAGCACCTGAGCTTGCCTTTCCAGGCAGGGGATGATGATATCTTGCATGCGATGAGACGAGGCTATACTATAGAGCACTATCAGGCTCTCGTAGCCCGTATTCGCCACGCCATTCCACACATTGCGCTGAGCACAGATGTCATTGTGGGCTTCCCTGGAGAGAGCGAGGAGCAGTTTCACCGGACGTTCGATTTGCTGCGCGAACTCAGGTTCGACACCGTGCATGTTGCCGCCTACTCACCGCGTCCGGGGACCATCGCCTCAAGAAAGCTCGCCGACGACGTCCCGCCTGAGGAGAAGGTGAGACGGCGAGAGATGGTCGAACATCTCCAGGAGGGTATCGCCACCGAGATCAATGCTCGTCTTCTGGGCAGTACCGTAGAGGTTCTGGTGGAGGGGCAGAAAAATGGCAAATGGTGGGGTCGTACCAGAGGGGATAAGCTCGTCTTTTTTAAGGATGAGACGAATTGCCTGGGGCAACTGGTGAAGATAACGATCGAGAAGACGAGCCCCTGGTCACTACAGGGGGGTTTGATATACGACTGGGAAAGGGGAGCATATCCTGGCGTAACAGCGGCAATTCCCGTATTGCAACTGGGAAACGTCTCCGCTTAGGGAGCTATTTGGGGCTAATATTATGGAGAGTATTAGAGACAGAATCCTGGAACTTAAGAAATCGCTTAATGCGGTGATAGCGGTCCACAATTACCAGCGGCCTGAAGTGCAGGACATCGCCGACTTTACCGGCGATTCACTGGAGCTGTCACGCAAGTGTACTGAGGCCAATGCCGATATTATTGTGTTCTGTGGCGTCCGTTTCATGGCGGAGAGCGCTGCGGTCGTCAACCCAGAGCGCACCGTACTCCTTTCAGAGGCAGACGCCGGCTGCCCCATGGCCGACATGACCAATGCAGATAGCGTCAGGGAGTGGAAGGAGAGGTATCCGCAGGCCGCTGTGGTTTGCTATATAAACTCTTCCGCGGCAGTCAAGGCGGAGAGCGATATCTGCTGCACCTCAGCCAACGCCGTCAAGGTAGTGGAATCACTCCCCCAAGACGAAATACTGTTCATCCCAGACCAGCATCTGGGACACTATATCTCGACAAAGACAGATAAGCGAATCATCCTGTATCCTGGCTTCTGCCCACCACATCAACGGCTGAATGTCAGGCATATCCAGCTCGCCAAGGAGCTTCACCCCGATGCTGTGGTTCTGGTGCACCCTGAGTGCTCCGCTGAGGTCATCGCCCAGGCTGATGCTGCGCTCAGCAC
>DAOUVR010000017.1 GCA_030667555.1 Dehalococcoidia bacterium | reverse complement strand
TGAATTGGATGTTTTCGTCGTTATGCCCAATCATTTTCACGGTGTCATTATCATATCCGGTGACAATACCTGTGGTAGGGGCGACCCGTCGGGTCGCCCCTACGCCCCAAGCGGTCCACACGGTCCATCACCTGGTTCTCTCGGTGCTATTATCGGACAGTTTAAATCCGCTGCCAGCAAGCGGATTAACAAATTGCGCGGCACACCTGGAACATCTATATGGCAACGCAATCATTACGAACATGTAATACGGAATGAAGACGACTTAGCTGAAATAAAGGAATATATATATAATGAACAATCTCATGAAATGGGAATTTGATAAGGAAAACCCCAAAAACATAAGACAAGCAAGGCCAACATGTAATATACTATGGGGGTCTGAGAACCTTTCAGCCTAAGAACTGCTTGCCAGCGAAATGATAGAAAACAGGGATACATTTTTAGAGCGGCTGAGTCAGGCCATTGAGGCAGCGCAAAGGTCGGCCTGAACAGGCCGAACAAGTCGGAAAGGAGGTTCCATATGTGGGCATTGATCGGGGGAATTATTAGCATCTTGGTGGGCATCCTGATAATTGTGAAGCCAAAGCTACTTGCCTGGATTGTGGGGATATACTTGATCGTAATCGGTGCGATTGCCGTCATAGTATATTTCTAGAATACATAGAGCAGGTACAGCACACCGCTGCACGTGTAGGGTCAGATAAGTGGCCCCGCGGTCAGCGAGGCAATTGCCCCGGGAACCTGATGTCAATTACACGGTAAGGGGGATGGTTCTTTCTTGCCAATTGGTGCACTCGTCACTGCAAGGGTTGCAAGTAGGTAGCAGAGTGCGATGGCACGGCGGGTGAGCGTTTGTACTCAGTTGGTGTTTGCAGTCTTCTTCATCGGCGGCTTCACAAAGATAAGACATATGGCAGACATTACGCAGAGCACTCCTGTGATTATGAAGGCCAGGTTGAAGGAGCCTGTAGCGTCGTAGGTAAAGCCGTAGAAGACAGGCCCGAGAGCGGCGAAGCCGTCAATGAAAAGGGCCATGATGGCGAAGAGCAGCGGTATGTTCATCACGCCGAACAGGTCGCCCGTGTAGGTCGGGAACACCGCCATCCCAGACCCGTAACTTAGGCCAAGCACAAGGGCTACCAGGATCATTCCAGCAGTGCTGCCAACCAGAGGGCACAAAAAAACGCCCAGACCTATGCCAAGGATGTTGAAGTAGAGTATTGGCTTTCGGCTGATGCTAAAGCGAGCCATGTGCCAATCGGAAAGAAATCCTCCGAGCAGACGGCCGAAGACCGCTGATAGCACAAAAACGTAGCTATAGATGATCACCATGGTATCGAGCGGTATCCCCAGGTCTATAGCACCCCAGGTTATGAGATGGGTCAGAAGGCCCATCAACGCCAGCGAATGTCCCAGGTGGGCGCCGATGAGTAGCCACCAAGTGCGGGTCTTTAAGGCTTCCCGCACCGACCAATGTTCGGTGCGCACCATGAAGTCGGCCCTGGCTTTGAGCTCGTCCTCCGCTGGTTTCACTCCATCGGGGTAGGTTCCTGCTGATTCCGGGTCTTTCTTGAGCAGGAGTCCGCCTATTACAGCTCCCACCAAGAGTATCGCGCCAAAGGCAATGTAGCCGGTGCGCCAGCCCCAGGACTCTATAATGGCATGAGCAGCGGGAACAAGGAAAACTATGCCCAAGCCTGACCCCATCAGAACGATGGATACCATCAGGGCTGCCCTCCTCATGAACCATCGTCTAACGGTGGATACGGGGGCAATCCAGTAGGAGAGGGCGACGCCTATCGGAACCAGCACCCCATAGATGAGGAGAAAATGCCATACCTGTGTAATAGTGCTGAGTATCGCCACCCCAATGCCGCCAATTACGGCGCCTATGATTACAGTCCACTTCGGACCAATACGGTCAACCAGATAGCCGCCTACCAGGCCAAAGATGAGCATGGTGATTATGTTGAGAGTTGGTCCCAGCGAGATCATCCCGCGGGTCCAGCCGAACTCTTCGAGGAGCACTGGCTGGAAGATGGCGAAGCTATACTGGGCCCCAGCGCTGACAAACATGGCCAGCCAGGCGCCGAACACTACGATGTAGCCGTAAAAAAACCGTCGCCTTGCGTCATCGGCCATTGATATCAGGTATCTCCTTTGCTAATACTAGAAAATCGGGTCTATTGAGAGTCGTCTCTCGTTCTTGCCCGATTTTCCTGTGGCGTTTTGGTCACTTTAGGATAAATTGGTGCTGCGGAAAGATTAGCCTATTGTCATGTTTTCCGTCAAGCGAGTCACTGAAAATTCTCCCCGATTTGCACTTCTTGGCGTGTTCATGCCTATTGACATTTTAGAAGTAAATAGTTTATTGTCCTCTTAAATACGGAGAGGAGGTAGTTCAAATGCAAGCATATTGTGTGAAGTGCCGTGCCAAAAGAGAGATGAAGGACGAGAGAAAGATAACCATGAAGAATGGCAGGCCGGCAACTCAGGGTGTGTGTCCTACGTGTGGAACCAAGATGTTCCGCATAGGCAAGAGCTGAAGCTGATACTTCGGGTATCAGGACTATTGAAGAGGCTGGGTATCTACGTATAAAAGATGCCCAGCCTCTTTGGCCTCTCTATTTCTATGGCTTTCCCTTGAGTATCTGTGTTCAGGCAGTGGTATTTTCCATGCTCTTTCGTTTTGGCGGCTTGAGAAGGAAGAGACACATGGCAGACAATACGCAAATCACTCCGGTGATCGTGAACGCCAGGTTGTAGGAGCCCAGTACGTCGTAGCAAAAGCCGAATAGGATGGGCCCCAATGACCCGAAGCCGGCGATGAAGATGCCAAATACACCGAAGAGCATAGGCAGATTCACCACGCCGAACAGGTCACCCTGGTAGGTGGGGAATACCGCGACCCCGCTGCCATAACCGAAACCCAGCAAAATCGATACCAGGACTATCCCCATAGTGCTGCCAACCAGGGGGCACAAGAAAACACCTAAGCCCACGGCCAGGATGTTGAAGTAAAGAATTGGCTTTCGACTGATATTGAAGCGAGCCATGTACCAGTCGGAGATAAAACCTCCAAACAGACGGCCGACGACGGCCGCTAGCACAAACGCAAAGCCATAAATGAGCGACATCGTTTCCCGCGGTACCCCCAGATCTTCACCCCAGATCAGGAGATGGCCGAGAAGGCCTATCACTGCTATCGTTGTTCCAAGCTGGGCACAGATGAACAGCCAGCAACTGCGGGTTCTGAAGACTTCCCGCAGCGACCAGCGTTCCGCCCGTGACATGAAGTCGTCCCTGGTCTTGAGCTCCTCCTCCGAAGGTTTCACCCCATCGGGATAGGTTCCTGCTGACTCTGGGTCTTTCTTAAGTAGACTGCCGCCCAAAATGGCTCCGACCAGCAGTATCAGGCCAAAGGCGATGTAGCTAGTGCGAAAGCCCCAGGCCGCTATCATGGCATTAGCGGCGGGCACCAGAAAGACTATGCCCAAGCCTGAGCCTGTCATGGCGATGGCCACCATCAGGGCCGCCCTCCTCATGAACCATCGCCTGACCGTGGACAGGGTGGCAATCATGTAGGACAGGGCAAGGCCCATGGGAGTCAGCACCCCGTAAAGCAGGATGAAATGCCATACCTGTGTGATGGTACTGAGCAAGCACAGTCCGATGCAGCCGATTATGGCGCCTATGATCACCGTCCATTTTGGCCCGATGCGGTCTACCAGATAGGCGCCCACCAGGCTGAAGGCCGGCATGGTGAGGAGGCTGAAGGTTAGTCCAAGGGAAATCATCCCGCGGGTCCAGCCGAACTCTTCAAGGAGCACCGGTTGGAAGACGGCGAAACTGTATTGTGCTCCGGCGCTTACAAACATTGCCAGCCAGGCCCCCACCACTATCACATGACCGTAAAAGAACTGTCGTCTTGTGTTATCTGCCACCGATATCGCTTATCTCCTTTCTCAAAACTATAAACGTGTGTCTACTTAGAGGTGTCTCTCGTCCTTATCCCCTTTTCCTTCACCGATTCATTAATTAACACCTTGAATCATACAGGCTTTTCCAGCCATAAGTGCATATTTTGCTACAACAGTCGGTTAGTGATAATAGGGAGGATGAGGGGACTAATAAATCTAATAATTCGTTTATTTATTGAGATCTTTGGCAAATCCCACGTTATCTGACGTTTCACAGAAGTCTCATACTGCTGTCCATATTTATTGCTCTAGCCTTGCCAGGCGTAAACCTGTTAGCGTGTCCCCATAAGCTAAGTGGCTAAACGATCTCTAAGAGTTCTATATCGAAACGCAGGTCTTTCCCAGCCAAAGGATGGTTGGCATCTAACGTCACGCTCGATTCGGAGACATCCTTTACCGTGACTATGAATGCTGTACCGTCCTCGTGACGCATTTCTATCTGCTGACCGACCTCTGGTTGGATGTGTGCTGGAAGCTGGTCTCGATTCATCACCATTACCATATCTTCACGGTATGCGCCATAGGCTTTGTCCGCTCGAACTTTGGTGATTTTCGATTGGCCTGGATTCATCCCCAAAACGGCTTCTTCAAAGCCGGGGATTACCTGGCCCTCGCCTAAAGTAAACTCCAGAGGCTCTTCGTTAAGGGAGCTATCGAATACGGTGCCATCCGTCAGTTTGCCGGTGTAGTGGATCCTAACGGTATCACCATGTTTCACCGATGCCATTTTCCCCTCCTTTCGTCCCGCAGTTATTACAATCCAAGGAGCATGTCATACTACAGTGATATAAGATTGACTGTGAACCAACCTTATCCGGCTTACCTTGCTGAGTTTAGCATCAACGGTGAACGCCAGCAACCCCGTTGCAGATCATCTAAAGGCTGCGGAGCAGGTATCAATGCGTTTCGACAGGCCCTTCGACAGGCTCAGGGCTAACGGGAACAAAAAGGTATTGGCAACCATTGTGCCGACCTGAGGCTGTCTAAAATGTAGTTGCCCAATTTATTAGGCAGTTGCGCCTGATAAATCAGGCAACTACAGGAATGGAGGGTTGAGGGAGGGAGCACTCCCGTCAAAAGAGAAAGGATGAGATTCTTCGCTTCGCTCAGAATGACAGGGAGCCGACGGGGCTCAGAATGACAATGGGAAAATGGCGGGGTTCCGGGGTCCTTCGTCAAGCTCAGGACAGGCTTGTCAATCCGTTCGTGGTGAGCTTGTCGAACCATGAACGGCCATTCGACAGGCTCAGGTCGAACGTGAACAAAAAGGGGAGTCCAGAGGGGTTTCCCCTCTCGCCATAGGCGAGTCGCCTCTGGAGACTAGCGGGGGTCTGGGGGTGTCCCCTAGTAATAAATACCAGGGTGGGTGGGTGGGTCGAAATGGCATGTGCGCTGCAGGCTGGCATAACGGTGAATGAGTTGGGTGCCACCAATCACGTGGACGAATACAATCCCTTGACACGGCAGCCAGAGGGTGATAGATTCAGCAAGATACTATTTACACGCTTTAGCTAGATGGTGAGGTAGGAGAGTGGGGTGTCAAGCGTGAGTATATATGGAAAGGAAAGCGCTTGCGCGTATTACTTCTGAGCACACCCTATCCCTTGGAGGAGAACGTAGCTCCTCCGCTCTCTCTCGCTTATCTTGCTGGCACCCTTGAGAAGGAGGGCATTGAGGTTCAGATTCTCGATTTCCTGGTCAGCCGTTACCGCCCTTCTAAGCTCAGGCAAATATTGGAAGAATATCGACCGCACCTCGTCGGCGCTACCTGTGTTACCATTACCTATAATATTGCCGCCAGGATGCTGAAGGTATGCAAGGACTTCGACCCCAGCATCGTCACCGTTATCGGTGGCCCCCATGCTAGCTTCACTGTAGAGAGGACGCTCCTCCGTGCCCCATGGATCGACGTTGTTGTTATCGGCGAGGGAGACAGAACGATGGCGGAACTGGCCAAGGCTGTGGAAGGAGGCAACGACCTTCGCCACGTGGCCGGAATCGCTTTTAGCGACAGGGGCACGGTGGTGAGGACGGAGCCCCGACCTTTTATCGAGGACCTCAATCAGCTACCACTGCCAGCGCGCCACCTCCTGCCCTTGGCCAAGTACAGTGCTTTGGGGTCAGCTTGCACCATGATCACCAGCCGGGGGTGCCCCTATGGGTGCATCTTTTGCTCGGCGAACGGGATGTTTGGCCGCAGCGTCCGTTTTCGCGATCCGGGGCTGGTGGTGGATGAGATCGAGATGCTTGACCGCGATTTCGATTTCATTCAGATCAATATAGTAGATGACACCTTCACGGTGAACCGCAACCACGCCCGCCAGGTGTGTGAGGAGATGTTGAGACGCAAGCTCGACATAACGTGGAGTGCCTATGCTCGGGTGGATACTATGACCAAGGATATGGCAGACCTGATTAAGCGAGCTGGATGCAAATGGGTGGTATTCGGGGTAGAGTCCGCCGATGAGGGCATCCTAAAGACCATAAAGAAGGGGATAACCCCTGAGAAGGTGAGAGCGGGGGTTAAAATAGCATCCGATGCAGGGCTAAATGTCTTCAACTCCTTTATTTTCGGCCTTCCCGGAGAGACTCCAGATACTGCGCGCAAATCCTTGGATTTTGCCGAGGAGCTTGCCCTCAACTACGGCGCTGGGTACGGGTTCCACGTTCTGGCTCCTATGCCTGGAACGCCGTTATACGATAGAGCCAAGGACTACGGTATTCGTTTCCTCACCCGAAACTGGTCTCGTCACGATGCCAATCAGGTCATTACTGAGACTCGTGCAATGAGCGCGGAGATGATGAAGGAGACCGTAGCTATCTACGACCAGAGGGTGGAATGTGCTTGGGAGGACACGCGACGTCGGGCCAAGGCAGGGGAGCCAGAGTGCATCGCGATGCTCAAAGGAATTGAGAAGCAGGGATTTGTATGGAATCTGATTAAGCGGGATGTGATTGAGGGTTTGGGGAGAGTGGAGGCAGCCACTGCACTCGACTCACATGGGGCTGAGGTAGAGTTGGCCAGGCGGGTTTCGCTCAGGCTCGGACAGCCACTTGAAATAGCCCAGCAGCAAGTGGGGAGATTGGTGGCAAATGGCCTTTTGCAGTTGGAACCGGGGTGCGACGGACTGAAGTGGCGGTGGAGCGATGGTCGACGGCCCGGCGTACGCTAGAGGCGCGGTGCCCGGAGACCTATTTGACGTTATCTCGGAGCGGATAAGCAGATTACGCCTTCTGCCTATTTAAGAGTCACTGGACAAGTAGATGGTGAAGTGAGAGTTAGCCCATCGTGAATTGGCACGGCAAATCCCTTGACATGGCAACGAGAACGTGATAGCTTCAGGCAAGTATTACCATGCTTTAGCTGGGTGACGAACTGTGTGGTTGGGGTGCTAAGCATTAGCTAATACAGAAAGAAGAGCATTTGCGAGTACTACTCCTCAGCACACCTCATCCTCTAGAGGAGGCCCCACTTCCTCCTCTCTCTCTGGCCTACCTGGCCGGTGCCTTGGAGAGCGAGGGTATTGAGGTTCAGATTCTCGATTTCCTTGTGGCTCGCTATCGTCCCGCTAAGCTGAGGCGGAAGTTAGATGAATTTCGTCCACAGCTTGTCGGTGCTACCTGTGTTACCCTCAATTACCCCACTGCCGCCAGGATGTTGAAGGCGTGTAAGGACTTTGATTCCAACATCGTGACTGTGATCGGTGGCCCCCATGTCACTTTCGCCCTGAATGAGACCCTGCTTCGGGCACCATGGATAGACGCCATAGCTATTGGCGAGGGGGATAGAACAGTGGTGGAGCTGGCCAGGGCTATTGAAGGGGGCAATGACATTAGACAGGTGGCCGGCATCGCCTTCGCCGATGGGAACACGGTGGTGAAAACAGAGTCCCGCCCTCAAATAGATGACCTCGACCAGCTACCAATGCCGTCGCGGCATCTACTGCCCATAGGCAGGTATAGGGCTCTGGGAGCCCCTTGCACTGTTATCACCAGCCGAGGGTGCCCATACCACTGCATCTTTTGCTCTGGACACCGAATGTTTGGCGGCAAAGTGCGTTTTCGTGATCCTGGGCTGGTAGTAGATGAGATAGAGCAGGTCCACCGCGATCTCGGCTTCCCGCAAGTAAATATTGTTGATGACACCTTCACTCTCAACCACCGCCACGCTGGTCAGGTGTGCGAGGAGATGCTTAGGCGAAACCTGGAGGTAAAATGGAGTGCTTTTGCCCGGGTGGACACTATGACCAAGGACCTGGCAGATCTGATGAAACGGGCCGGCTGTACCTGGGTATTGTTTGGAGTAGAATCTTCCGATGAGGGCATCCTGAAGACTATAAAAAAGGGGATAACCCCTGACAAGGTGAGGTCGGGTGTGAAGATAGCCACCGATGCCGGGATCAAGGTCTTCAACTCCTTCATATTCGGCCTGCCCGGGGAAAGCCCAGATACCGCCCGCAGGTCTATAGCCTTTGGTGATGAGCTTGACCGCAAATACGGTGCCAAGTATGGGTTCCACATTCTGTCCCCCCTTCCTGGAACTGAGCTATACGAGAGGGCCAAGGACTATCGCCTTCGCATCCTCAGTCGAAACTGGGCTCGCTATGATGCCAACCATGTCATTACCGAGAGCCCAACCATGAGCCCAGATATGGTGAGGGAAGTCATGGCTGTTTGTGAGCGCAATTTGGAAAACGCCTGGGAATATATAAGGCGCCGTGCTAAGGCCGGGGATCCTGAATGTACTCAGAGGATCGAGGCAGAGGAGAGTAGGAACTTCGTGTGGCGGTTGCTCAACGGTGACGTTGTTGAGAGGTTGGGGAGAGTGGCGGTGGCCACCGCCATCCATCCCAGCGTTGCTGAGGCAGAACTGGTGCAGCGAGTTTCGCGAAGGGTCGGCCTGCCTTTTGAAATGGTCCAGCAGCGAGTGGGGAAATTGCTGGCAGATGACCTCTTGCGGCTGGAGCCAGGGGGCGATGGCCTGAGGTGGCGGTGGAGCGACGGTCTACGGCCCGGTGTGCGCTAGAGGCTCGGTGCCCATTGCGAGTGCGTACGCCGGTAGCACGGTTGGTGACGCAGACTACGAAAACGTCGTCTTCTTTGTAATGTTGCCATAGGCGAAAGGCCGTTTCCAAACCGGTGAACAGATTAGTTCTCTGAAAACCGCCTGTCGATGTCTTGTAGAAATCTCTCTATCTCCGGTGATAGACGGGGCATCTCCTCTTCTTTCTCTCTCTGGGTGCGGGCGTCGTAGTGGCTCTCAAGCTGCGTGATAACGGATTTCAACGGTAGTTCTCTATCCACCTCCAGGCTTAGCTCTTTGCTTTGCCGCTCAGCTTTCTCTATATCCGCCTTATCTATCGGTACATCATACAGCAGCGAGAGCACCTCCATGAGACGTACCTTTCCCATGTAGTTATCGTCTAGCTGGCTATAATGGGGTAGATGCACGATAAGACCCATGGTCTCAATACCCATCTCTGGCGCGCGCTGTGATACCAGGTAGGTTATCGTCGTCGGCCCTTCATAATTGCTCGCCTGCACATTTGCCCTCCTCAGATCATGCGCAGCCTTTGTGTCCAGTGACCCTCCCGTCACTAGAAGTGGCCTTGTGTGGGGAACCATATCGTACATGCCGCCGAGCAGGCAGTACCTTTCTACGCTAAACATCTGCAGGAGGCGTAGCACCGAATCGACATATACCTCACCCAACATGTGAGGCTCCAAGATATGGAGAAAAAGGAAATCGTTGCCTTCCTCCCTCTTGGCGTACCTGATCACTGTGTTTGGGATTGTCATCTGGCGATGGCCCCCCTTGAAGTAGATGGTGGGACGATAGCGAGTGAAGTCGAAGAAGTTGCCCGGCCTTACCAATTCGCCCAGGTCCTCAGCCCCGAAGTGATCCTCCAGCCATGACATCGCCATGGTACCCGCACTGCCCACATCTACCCACGGGTGCAGCACGGCCAGCGCATGAGTTCCCTTGAGATCAGGAATCGGGTCGCTTAGCTCGAAAGCACCAACTCTCATAGTTGTATTGTACCAAATTGAGTGTGCTAAGGCAAAGACCCACCAGGGGTTGGCCAAATACAAACTGCAGAGCAATTTTGTATCAGGATTGCTTGACTGCACAATTGAGTGCACGCTGCTATCTACAAGAGTAGATATGGTACCTTCTGAGGATGTTTTGTAGATTTACAAGAGATTCTCTTACATGGGCAGAAGAATTCGCATCGCGGCGAGTGGTATTGAAGTTATGGCCCGCTATAATCGCTCGTCTCTTTTCTGAACTTGAATACCCTGCCCTCTTTTCCAATAAAGGTGAAGAGCCCGCCCTTGGCCGTACGCCCTGCTGACCGGCCAGAAAAGGTCTGCACTACTACGGCTCCACCCGGTCTCAGCACCCGATAAAGCTCTGGAAGAACCTCTTCCAGGGGCAGGGCGTGAATGACACCGAAAAGGAGGACCAGGTCGATGCTCTCAGCAGGTAGCCCTGTATTTGCCGCATTGGCAATCCTTGCTTTGACGTTGGTTAGACTGGCTTTCCGCAGCTTCTCCTCTACCATCTTGATGGCAAGTGGATGCAGGTCGATGGCATGGATGAAGCCATTGTCACCCACCAGCTTTGCCGCTGCAATTGTGAAAAAACCTGGGCCGCAGCCAACCTCCAGCACTTGTTGCCCTGTCTGTATTCCGGCTGCCTTTAGGGTCTTGATTGGGTTGTCGAAGATACGCCGTAACGGGTTATCGTGGATGAGGGCCATGCATCTGAAGCCAGAGTCACTCATTAGACGTCTGTCAGCCATCTGTATCACCTCCCTGTTTTAAACAAGATACTTGCATAGTATTGTAGACTTCTGAAAAGGTTGCTCTGAGCAACAGAACAACCTACGTTATGGTCTGTCTTACATTCTTAGCCCATCTAAGAATATCCTCACCAGGGTATCGACGGTTTCCTCATCGGAAAAGGGAAGTGGTGGTCCGCTTATGGATGCCTCTTGGTCGCCCCAATTCATTTCGTCACGATTACCGACTGGAAGAAGGGAAAAGATTTTCTAATTTCATATTGACGCACATCCAGTTTTCGAAGAAGAGCTCCAATTTCGTGTGATGTGTACGCGGCTCTCATCGCATTTATCTCACCGGTATCTAATGGCAAACAACATGTCCACCAAACTCTTTTAAAATCGTGGATGTAG
>DAOUVR010000139.1 GCA_030667555.1 Dehalococcoidia bacterium | reverse complement strand
GATAGCCATAATGCCTCCGGCACCGGCGATAGTAATTATTCCCACCTCCCTCCCTTTCATCAGCGGCAGGCGCAAGAAGGCTCTGGTGAAATCGTCAAACTCATCGACATCGCTCACCCGGATCACGCCACACTGCTTGAAGGCGGCATCGTAGACCTCGTCTTTGCCCGTCAGTGTACCGGTGTGGGATTGCATTGCCTTGGTTGACTGTTCGCCCCTGCCCGTCTTCAATGCCAATATTGGTTTTTTCTTTGAGACCCGCTTGGCTACGTCCATGAATCTCCCCCCATCCCTTATCCCTTCTATATGGAGGAGTATCACCTTGACCTGTGGGTCTTGCTTAAAATATTCTAGCCCATCGGCAAAATCGATATCGCAGGCATTGCCCAAATCTATTCCCTTGCCCAGCATGGGAAACCTGGGGATGCCCGCCATGAAAAGCCCTGTCTGACAGATAACCCCGATGGGTACCCTCTGCAAGTCCAGCGGCGCAAAGGCGGAGGTGAAGTTACAAAAGGCGTTACTACTGCCGAAGGTGTTAGGTCCCACTATCCTGGCTCCACCCGCCCTGGCGATGCGCACAATCTCGGATTGAAGCTCCTGGCCTTCATCGTCAGCGTCGGCAAAACCCTGGGCCACCACGGTAATCGCCTTTATCCCCTTCTCAGTGCACTCCCTGACTATTTTGGGAACCTCTGAGCGAGGGGTCGATATTACGGCAAGATCAACTTTCTCCGGTATGTCCTTCACACTGCGATAGCATTTCTTCCCCAGGATCTCATCCGCTTTGGGGTTCACCGGATAAACCTTACCCGAATAGCCACTGTTAAGCAGATTCTCCAGGATATTCCAGGCGACCAGACCGGTTTGCCGTGAGACCCCAATAAGGGCTACCGACTCGGGCTCCATGAAGAGCTTCATCTGAGCGACGATATTCAAGAACGCTCCTTCCTGCTCTGGAGCCTCTGCCACAGCTCATCCACCATGGCTTTGACCTCACTAAGGTCGCAATCGGTGTTGATTACCACATCGCCGTACTTCGCCCGCTCCTCGGAGGAAAGCTGAGCGCGGATGCGCGCCCTCGCCTGCTCTTCGCTAAGCCCACTCCTGTTCTGAAGGCGCTTAAGGACGGTTTCCTCTGGAGCCACCGTGACCCATACCTCGTCAACAATATTGGTCCATCTTGCCTCGATGAGAAGAACAGCCTCGATTACCACCACATCAACTCCTTTGCTCCTGAGCTTCTCAAGCTCTTCCACCACCAGACGACCTATCTGGGGGTGCACGATGCGGTTCAGACGGGCGAGGGACTCTGGGTCATTAAACACAATATCGCCGAGCTTCTGTCGGTCGATCTCCTCGCTTTCCTTCAGGATCCCCGTGCCAAAAGCATCAATTACTTTTTGCCACGTCTTCGTGTGGGGCTCATACGCCTCATGGCCCATCTTGTCGGCGTCGATGTGCCCTGCACCCTTTTCGACAAGCATCCGGGCCACAGTGCTCTTGCCACTGAGAATTCCCCCGGTTAGACCGATGATAAATATATTTTCGGACATTAGTCTATATTTGTTAGGCAGCCCTCTACCGCTCAAGAAACACTTTTTTGAACGGAGATCATTTTCACCATAAAGTTGTGCCCTAAGTGGCTTTCTTGAATCTGGGCAAGGTCACCTCTTCGGTGACAACATCGTACACTACCTCCACCGGCATCCCGATGTATATATCATCCGGCCCACAGTCCATGATATTGCTCACCATCCTGACCCCTTCCTCGAGCTCGACGATGGCCACGGCGTAAGGAACGTCGTCGGAGAAGGCAGGATGAAACGGCTGAACGGCAACTATATAGGTGTAGACCTTTCCCCTGCCACTAACCTTGGCCCACTCAGCATTCCATGAGCCACAATTAGGGCACATGGGTCGAGGGTAATGGCGGTATGTGCCACAATCTTTGCACCTTTGGATCAGCAGTTCGTGCCTCTTGCATCCCTCCCAGAATTCCTTCGTCAGCGACGTGATTCGCGGTAGCGGTTTATTATAGGTGGTCATTTTACCTCCTCAATATGGCGATGGAGCCATCGGCTAGGTCGCCCCATCCCGTGACCAACGCGATCTCAGCATCCTTAACCTGGGCCTCACCGGCATCGCCGCGAAGTTGCCTCACCGCCTCCACGACATGGTTCATTCCCATTATATGGGCCTGAGAGAGGAGGCCACCGTGGGTATTGATGGGCAGCTCTCCACCGAGTTCAATACGGCCCCCCTCGACGAAGGGACCGCCCTCACCCCTCTCACAGAAGCCCATTGCTTCCAACTGGCAGATTACGCTCCAGGTGAAGCAGTCGTAGATCTCAGCGACATCGATGTCCTTTGGGGTGACGCCGGCTACAGCGAAGGCCCTCGGCGCGGCAAAGGAGAGCCCTATCTGGAACATGTCTCGTCTACCCGCAATCTGGTCAGCGGGCACGGGATGTCCCTCAGCAACACCCATAATATAAACGGGGCGGTGTCTCATATCAGCCGCCCTGTCCGCGGAGGTCACCACCGCTGCTGCCGCGCCATCGCTCTCCAGGGAGCAATCGAAAAGGCGGAAAGGAGTCACGATCATCCTTGAATTCTGGTGGTCATCGATGGTCATCGGCCTGCCGCGCATCATCGCTCTCTCATTGAGTTGGGCATGCTTGCGGCAGGCCACCGCCACTGCCCCCAGTTGCCTGCTGGTCGTGCCGTATTCATGCATGTGCCTTATCGCCATTGGAGCATACCACTGGGCCGGGACGAATACCCCGTAGGGCATTTCAAAGTCCCTCAATTTCGCAAGCATTGATGGCATGGGCATCGGCGACGCCGAGGCATCCATCGCCTTGCCAAGACCAGAAAACCGCATGGCTGAATAGCCGTTCCAACCGGCAACGCAGAGAACATTGGTGGCAATCCCGCTAGCCACTGCCATGGCGGCGCTGAGTAAAGTTGCCACGGAGCTGGCACCTCCCATATTCGGGGACGCCGCATATTTCAGGTCTTCCGTCCCAAGGTTGACGGCAAGGTCCTCAAAGGTAATCAGATTTATGGCAGGGACTACGCCATCGATGTCCTTAGGGCTTAGCCCGGCGTCCTCGATAGCCCGGGCCGCCGCCTGAAGCAACAGCGCTGTATGGTTCATGCCAGAGCCCTTGGAATACTCCGTCTCACCGATACCCACAATAGCCGCCTTATCTCTCAGGTTAGATCTTTCCATAAAAACCCCTTTAACTGTACTCTCTGAAATCAGTCTACCAATGAGCGTAGAGGTAGTCAAGCAAGAAGTATGTGAACTTGTTCATATAGATGAGTGACAATATGCGTTTGCTGGATTGACGCCCTCTGCTTCATTCGCAATGATAATAAGATCGCCACCGAGGAGCAAATCCTCCCTCCCCTGGCGGGAGGGAGTTAGAGGGAGGGGGAATCTTCACCCTCACCGTCACCCTCTCCCTTCCAGGGAGAGGGAATTAAAAAGGTTGTCTCTCCCTTCGATAGGCTCTCCGAATGAATTATCGGAGTCCGCAAGGCGGACAGGGCGAACGGTATAATCGTGGTATACAGAAGTAGGGTGGGTGAAATGAAATGGAACCCACCT
>DAOUVR010000086.1 GCA_030667555.1 Dehalococcoidia bacterium | reverse complement strand
CGCGGGGGATTGGCAAGCGCACAGTAGACGAGCTATCGCAGTGGGCAAAGGGGCTATCTCTACCTGCTTACGCTGCCTTGCAGACGCTCGCTGATGAAGGCGATAAATCTCCTTTTGGCCCCCGCTTTGCCAAAGCTTTAACCAGCTTTCTGACCATGCTCAACGAACTGATCATGAGAAGCAAGGAGCTAAACATCATCGAGCTTTTCGACCTGGTGGTGGAGCGCTCTGGTTACAAAGAATATATCCTGGATATGGACGATGGGGAGGATAGGTGGGAAAATATCATGGAGTTGCGAACGGTAGCAAATGATTATCGCTATCTGGCACCTGAAGATAGCCTTTCCTCTTTTCTTGAAGGGGTGGCACTGGTCTCTGATATAGACAGTTACGAAGAGAAGATTGACGCGGTGACATTAATCACACTTCACGCCGCCAAGGGTCTGGAGTTTCCGGTGGTATTCATAGTTGGTATGGAGGAAGGGCTGCTTCCTCATCGGAAGTCTTTTGATGACCCATACCAAATGGAGGAGGAGCGCCGCCTGTGCTATGTTGGGATTACTCGAGCCAAGGAGCGTCTTTATCTTGTCCGTGCCTTCCGACGTAGACTGCTGGGAAGCAGTGGGCCAACGCTTCCTTCACGCTTTCTCTTGGATATTCCTTCCCACCTGGTAATGACGCCTACGGGGCGTACCCAGGAGAAGGCTGTACAGCCAACCTTAACCACAAAACCGACAGTAAAACCGCCTCTAAATGCAGGGGATCATGTGCGCCACGATGTATTCGGTGAAGGAATAGTAATCAACTGTTGGCACTCTAAGGACGACCATGAGGTTACCGTAGCGTTCAAGGGAGATGCCGGGCTAAAGAGATTGCTGCTGAGCTTGGCACCTCTGGAGAGGGTCCAATAGTCGCTGGTCTGGCGAAGTAAAGCAGCCATAAGACACTTGACAGGGCGATGGGGTTTGTGTAGACTTTCGGTGGCTCGGATGGAGGCTGTTTGATACTTGTTGCTGTGTTTTGGGAAGGTAAGCTTTACTCTAGCCAAAGAAAAAAATAAGGAGGTAGCGAATTGGCTGACGAGTCGATATTGACGGATGAGATTAAGGCGATGATTGGTACGTTGTCGGAACCAGTCATAATGGAGGTGGGAAGGGTGGCGATAAGAAGGTATGCCGATGCTGTGGGCGATGACAACCCTCTTTTCCATGAGGTGGAGGATGCAAAGGCTGCTGGATATGAGGATCTCATCTGCCCGCCTGGTTTCTGGGGTTGGCCTATCAAGGGGAGGGCAACTATAGGAGGCATGTCCATAGTTGGGGCTGTGCTGGTAAAAGCTGGCCTCTTTCGTATTCTCGATGGCGGCGTGGACCAGGAGTTCTACATCCCCATCCGTGCCGGTGATATTCTCACCGCCTACTCGAAGATCGCAGATATCAGGGAGAGGGAAGGGAAGACGGGCAAGATGGTTTTTACCACGGTAGAGACCACCTATTTGAATCAGAACGGCGACACAGTAGCCGTAAACCGGGCAACGATTATTGCTAGATAAGGGGGAAGAAATGGCGAAAAAGCAACTTTGTTACGAAGATGTGGAGGTTGGCAGTGAAGTGCCTACTCTGGAGAAGATCTCTACAACCCAGATGGCGGTTAGGTGGGCTGGGGCATCAGGGGACTTTAACCCCCTTCACTACGATGATAACTTCGCTGCAAGTCAGGGTACAGGAGGCATCATCACCCACGGTGCTCTTAAGAGGGCCTGGCTGGTCCAGCTAGTGACTGACTGGATAGGTGCCAGGGGACGAGTTAAGAAGTTCGCCTGCCAGTACCGGGGCATGGATTACCCTCGAAGGATGGCGACTATGGGAGAACCTGCAGAAGGGGAAACATGGCTGTGCAAGGGGACGATTACCAACAAGAAAGTAGAGGATGGCGAGCACCTTGTTGAGTGTAACATCTGGGTGGAGGATGGGAAGGGAGAAAAGACCACACCAGGCAGTGCCACGGTTATACTGCCCGCCAAAAAGGGGTGATGCCTGAGCTGTAGGCTGTAAATAGATAGAGAGGCAATTTCAGCCCATTGATGATAAACAGGGGTGATTAAGATGGAAATTGCTAATTTGGGTGGGCAAGATTAAAAAAGATCCAACTGAAAGGGGATAAAGGTGGCAAAGTTACTGGAAGGGAAAGTAGCGATCGTTACGGGGGCGGGAAGAGGGTTAGGAAGAGGGGAAGCACTACTGTTAGCAAAAGAGGGAGCTAAAGTAGTGGTTAATGACCTCGGTGGAGGCTTTGATGGCGCGGGGGCTGCTGCGGGTCCCGCAGATGAAGTAGTGGCGGAGATCAAGTCCTTTGGTGGAGAAGCAGTGGCCAACTACGAGAGTGTGACCGATTTTAAGGCGGCAAAGAAGATTATTGAATGCGCTATCGAGAAATTTGGCAAATTGAACATCTTGGTCAATAACGCCGGCATCCTGCGGGATAGGATGTTCTTTAACATGGAAGAGGAGGAGTGGGATAGTGTGCTAAGTGTCCACCTGAAGGGCACCTTTAACTGTTCTAGGCATGCTTGTGCTTACTGGAGGGAAGAACACAAAGCTGAGAGAGTCCATGAGGGGAAGATTATAAACACTACTTCTGATGCTGGGCTCTTGGGCAATGTTGGTCAAACCAATTACGGGGCAGCCAAGGCAGGAATTGCTGCCCTTACTAATATCCTCGCCAGGGAAATGGGAAGATACGGTATATCCTGCAATGTCATTGTCCCGGTGGCAAGGACAAGACTAACAACTGATGCTACTCCATCAATGAAGGCGTTTATGGAGAAGACTCCACCACCGGGTGAGTTCGATATGCTTGACCCGGAAAACATGGCCCCTCTTGTAGTTTACCTGGCATCGGATAACGCCAAGGACATAAATGGCCAGGTCTTTAGGCTTGTGGGGAACAAAGTTTGGTTACTTGGGGGCTGGCACACAATAGATATGCAAGGTAAAGAAGAGAAGGCTAGATGGACCCCGGAAGAGCTTGATAAGGTAATCAAGGAAATGGTAAGGAAAGCTCCTCCACAAGAAGACATGACTGCGCCTTTCAGGGAGGCAGGACTTTTTTAATACATTGCATTAAACAGCGCTCGGGAGCAAATCAAGCTGTTTGACTTGCTAGTAATCTTGGTGAGAGGCGAAAGATTAGCTGAGTGCTAAGTTTTAGCATTAATTCAGCTATTGATAGAATATAATGGGGAGTTAATGAGGCTAAACAGATAAGGAGGCAAAATGGGTGATAGGTTTAAAGGGAAAGTCGCAGTGATAACAGGCGCAGGTCGGGGTATTGGCAGAGGCCATGCGTTATTGTTTGCCGCTGAGGGGGCAAAAGTGGTGGTTAATGACCTCGGCGGCGCTGCGGATGGCAGCGGGGCAGCCAAGGGGCCAGCCGATGAGGTGGTAGAAGAGATTAAGAAGGCGGGTGGAGAGGCCATTGCTAACTACGACTCGGTGACTACACCGGAGGGTGGAGAGAACATCATCAAGGCTGCCATTGACAATTTTGGCAGGGTGGACATTCTGGTGAACAACGCTGGTGTGCTCCGAGACCGCATGGTGTTCAACATGACCGAAGAGGAATGGGACACAGTGATGAAGGTTCACCTGTACGGCACCTTCCATTGCACCAAACCTGCCTGTGTCGTCATGAGGCAGCAGAGAGGCGGCCGCATAGTGAATACCTCTTCTACATCGGGTCTCGGCAATAGAGGTCAAGCCAACTATGCTGCGGCCAAGGAGGGTATCGCTGGTTTCACCAGGACAGTGGCTAGAGACATGGGCAGATATGGCATCACCTGTAACGCTATTCGCCCGGCTGCCGCCACGAGGATGACAGTATCCCCTGAGATGGAGGCTGCCCGAAAGAAAAGAGAAGAAACGGGACAGCCGGCGCCAGCATTTGACCTCACAAGCCTGACGCCTGACGCCATCGCACCTCTGGTAGTTTTTCTGTGCACCGACGAGGCGGCAAATATAAATGGGCATATTTTCTATGTTCGTTCCGGCCAGATCAGTCTTATGACCGACCCAACAATATGGAGAAGTATCCACAAAGACGGGAGATGGACTGTGGACGAGCTTTGTGGGGTTGTCCCACAGTCACTGGCGGCAGGCCTGGTAAATCCATCGCCACCAGAACCACCGAAGGAATAGGAAGTTAAACGAGGCTAAGGAGGCAAAATGGGTGATAGACTAAAAGGTAAAGTTGCAATAGTAACGGGCTCAGGCCGTGGCCTCGGCAAATGCCACGCTCTGGCGCTTGCTGCTGAGGGGGCAAAGCTGGTTATTAATGACCTCGGTGGCGCTGTAGATGGCACCGGGGCGGCCAAGGGGCCAGCCGACGAGGTGGTGGAAGAGATCAAGAAGATGGGTGGAGAGGCTGTCGCCAACTATGACAGCGTGGCTACCTACGAGGCTGGGGAGAGCATAATTAAGACTGCTATTGACAATTTCGGCAGAGTGGACATCCTGGTGAACAATGCTGGTGTGCTACGAGACCGCATGGTGTTCAACATGACCGAAGAGGAGTGGGACACGGCAATAAAGGTTCACCTCTATGGCCATTTCAATACCACCAAGCACGCCTGCGTCGTCATGAGGCAGCAGAAGAGCGGGCGGATTATAAATACATCCTCATCAGCGGGTCTGGGTAATATGGGGCAGGCTAATTACAGCGCAGCCAAAGAAGGAATAATTGGCTTGACCAGGACAGTAGCCATTGACATGGGTAGATATGGCATCACATGCAATGCCATTCGTCCCTTGGCAGGCACAAGGCTGACACTGACCACTGAGCTGTTTGAGGCTTGGAAGAAGCGGGGCATGACCGAGGAACAGATACGGGGGATGTTCCCACAACCTGAGGACATATCGCCCCTAGTGGTCTTCTTGTGCACTGATGAGGCTGCCAATATCAACGGCCGCACTTTCGATGTGGCCGCTGGGAACGTAGGCCTATATACAGAGCCAGAGAACTTCCGTTCCATCTTCAAAGAAGGTATGTGGACCATCGATGAGCTCTGTGATCTGATTCCGAAGACACTGGCAAGGAGTTTGGAGAATCCATCACCACCGGCAGCGCCAAAGGAATAGAAAACATTCAGAGCTTTCAGGGGTTGTTATTGGGAGAGGCGAAATTTCGCCTCTCCCAATTGATTCGCGTTAGATCCATCGTAACGAAGTTATTGTAGCGCTTTTTCACTTGCCCGCAGGGGACAAAGCCGCATTTCTGAAAGCAAGCCTGCGCTCTGACGTTCCAGTTGAGGGTTTTGAGATAGACTCTTTTGAGGGTCGTTGCGCTGAAGATATTGTCTAAGAGTACGGTCACAGCGTCGGTGCCATAAGCTTGCTCCCAGTAGTTACGGTCGCAGATCATTATGCCTAATTCCGCATGGCCCTTCTTT
>DAOUVR010000040.1 GCA_030667555.1 Dehalococcoidia bacterium | reverse complement strand
CGGCGTGATAATATGGCTAGCTCTTGCTGGCCTCGGGTGGGCGGCTGCGCTGGCCGTGGGGTTGGCAATACCTATTGTCCTTGTTCCAGTGGCGTTCCTGTGGTACATGAACGTCAGTGGCCTGTATCGGGTCATGCGTGCCACACGGCAACGGCAAAAGAGGCGGGCAGAGGTACGGGCTGGGGCGGTGAAAGAGGCGGAGGAGATTGTTCGGGGCAGGACAATGGTGGGCATGGCTGGGGAGGAAGGAGGAGGAATTGGCAGAGCATCAACTTAGAGCCCTCCTCGATATGGCTGAGACGAAGGGAGGGACTTTGTGAGATATTACAGGGTGAATTAAATAAGGGGGGTAATAAGTAATTGCCCCCTTTATTTTTAATTTGATTTGCCCAAGCAGATGGGAATATAATTGAGTTGGGATATAATGTCATAAAGGTTGGTGTGCGATGGAGACAAAAGTGCAACGTAGTAAAACTCTTGTAGAAGAAATCTGTGCCATACCTGGTGGCGAGGGCATCCTTGATTGTATTCAATGTGGCACGTGCTCTGCGTCTTGCCCGAATGCGAGCAGGATGGACCATACCCCCCGGATGCTCATTGCCATGGCGCGGGCTGGCATGCGGGAGGAGGTCTTGTCCAGTAACGCCATGTGGTTTTGCGCTTCCTGCTATCTTTGCACAGTACGTTGCCCTAGGGATATCAAGCCGACTGAGCTGATGCATGCTCTGGAGTGCCTGGCCGTTCGTCAGAGCCTGAGCAATGAGAGGACACGTACGCCCATCATGTATCGAAGCTTTAGTGACTTTGTATATAGTATCGGGAGCGTCCCCGAGGTGGGGTTCATGACCTGGTTCTATCTCCTGAGCAATCCATTGCGTGCCTTGAAGATGGCACCTCTGGCGCTAAGTTTGCTCAAGCACGGGCGCATGTCTATCAAAGCCAGAAGATTGAAGCCGGAAGCAGAGCGCCAGCTTAGAGCCATTCTGGACAAGGCTGAAGTACTGGGAGGGATGTCATGAAATATTATACCTACTTTCCTGGCTGCTCATCTTCAGATGGAGGTGCTAAGGCATATGGCTCATCTGCACTGGCCGTCGCCAAGGCTTTGGATGTGGAACTCGTCGAGCTTGAGGATTGGAACTGCTGCGGTTCTACACCTTACACCTCCGTTGACGAACTGGCTTCCCTTTGCACCTCAGCTCGCAACCTGGCGCTGGCTGAGAAAAGAGGTCTTGATCTGGTAACACCCTGTAGTTCTTGCTATGTTATCCTGAGCAGGACTAATTCACACCTTAAGGAGTACCCTGAGCTTAGGGTCAAGGTAGGTAAAGCACTGGCAGCCGGTGATCTGGAGTATCATGGCACTGTTAGGGTACGGCACCTACTTGATATTCTTGTGAATGACATTGGCCTTGACGAAATCGCATCCAGGGTTAAAAGAGATCTTAGTGGTCTAAAAGTAGCCCCTTACTATGGCTGCCAGGTGGTGCGGCCCGGACCAAGCTTCGATCACCCGGAATCCCCTCAATCCCTGGATCGCCTCATTGAGAGCCTGGGGGCGGAGGCTACTCCATTTCCACTCAAGGCTCGCTGCTGTGGGGGGTCTCTGATCATACCTGAGGAGGATGTCGCTTTAGGGCTGGTAAACAAACTGCTCGATTCCGCTGTCGGTGGCGGCGCGGAGTGTATTATCACCGTCTGCCCACTGTGCCAAACGAACTTGGATGTATACCAGGGGCGAGTCAACAAGAAGTTCAAGACCCATTATAAGATCCCAGTCCTTTTCTTTACCCAACTGGTGGGTCTGGCTATGGGAATGGGAATCAAGGAGCTTGGTATAGAGAAGTGTATAGTCTCGGCCGAGAAAATACTGGCCGGATATATTGAGAGATGACAAGGGGGATAGAATGGAACGAAGAATAGGCGTCTATGTCTGTCATTGCGGAGCCAACATCGCTGCCACGATAGATGTTGAGCAGGTGGCTGAATTTGCCAGGGGGTTGGACGGTGTCGTGGTGGCCAGGGAATACAAGTTCGTCTGCTCAGACCCCGGGCAGGAGCTCATCAAGAATGACATCAAGGAACAGAACCTGGATCGTGTAGTGATAGCGTCCTGTTCGCCACGGCTCCATGAACTGACCTTCAGGCGCACCATGGCTAGTGCGGGCTTGAACCCATATCTGATGGAGATGGCCAACATCCGAGAGCAGGTAGCGTGGGTGACTGAAGATCGTGAGCTTGCAACTCTGAAAGCCAAGGCGTTGGTTAACGCCGCAGTGAAAAAGGTCTCCTATTACCAACCGTTGGAGACCAAAGAAGTACCAGTTAACCCTAACACCTTGGTCGTAGGTGCCGGCATTGCCGGCATCCAGGCGGCCATTGAGATAGCCAACTCTGGCAATCTCGTTTACTTGGTAGAGAGGGAACCATCTATCGGGGGCCATATGGCCCAGCTTGACAAGACCTTCCCAACCCTCGATTGCTCAGCCTGAATACTGACACCGAAGATGGCCTCGGTGAGGTCACACGAGAGCATAGAGTTAATGACATATAGTGAGGTTGTGGAGGTTTCAGGCTACGTTGGCAATTTCAAGGTTAAAATCAGGAAAAAGCCGCGTTACGTGGACGAGGATAAGTGCACCGGCTGTGGCGTCTGCCAGGAGAAATGTCCCTTTAAGGCAGACAATGAGTTCGATGTCGGGCTCGGTTCGAGGAAAGCTATCTTCACGCCTTTTCCGCAGGCAGTGCCTAATATCCCAGTCATAGACCCGGATTCCTGTGCTTACTTCTTGAGGAACAAATGTCGTGCTTGCGAGAAATTCTGTGAAGCTGGTGCCATCGACTTTGAGCAAACAGAGAAGCTTGTAGAGGTGGATGTCGGGTCCATCATAATTACCACCGGTTTCGACTCCTTTGATCCGTCACCAATAGTCCAGTATGGTTATGGGATTTACGACAACGTCTATACAGGCCTCCAGTTCGAAAGAATGAGTAATGCCTCAGGCCCTACTGGAGGTAAGCTACAGCTCAGAGATGGCTCGCAGCCAAAAAGCGTGGCCATTTTACACTGCGTAGGTAGCAGAGATACGAACTACCATGAGTATTGCTCTCGCGTCTGTTGCATGTATTCGTTGAAGTTTTCCCACATCATAAGGGAGAAGATCCCTGATGCCGAAATCTATCAGTTTTACATTGACCTTCGCTGTTTCGGTAAGGGCTACGAGGAGTTCTATAACCGGCTTCAGGAAGAGGGGGTCAATTTTATTCGGGGTCGCGCTGGCGAGGTAACCAATGTGGCAGAGACACCTGAGGAAAAAGGAAAGCTCATTGTACTGTGTGAAGATACTCTCATCGGCCGTCAGCGGCGCATCCCCGTTGACATGGTTGTTTTAAGCAATGCTTTGGAGCCCCGTGCTGATGCTGGGGAAACGGCTAAGCTGTTTTCACTAAGCAGGACAGCCGATGGCTTCTTCATGGAGAGGCATCCCAAGCTAGACCCGGTGGCTACTATGACCGATGGCATCTTCATTGCCGGTTGCTGCCAGGGTCCCAAGGACATCCCTGACACAGTGGCTCAGGCCTCAGCGGCAGCAGCGCGGGTGCTGTCCATGATCAGCAAGGGCGAGGTCGAGATCGAGGCTGCCACATCGATCGTAGATGAGGAGCTTTGTTCTGGCTGTAAGACATGTCTGGAGCTTTGTCCGTATAATGCCATCTCCTTTGATGAGGAGAAGAAGCTTGCTTCCATTAATGAGGCTTTGTGTAAGGGTTGTGGCACCTGTGCCGCTGCTTGCCCCAGCGGCGCCATTGTGAGCAAGCATTTCACTACTGAACAGATCTTATCGCAAGTAGAGGGGGTATTGATATGAGCTTTGAACCAAAAATTGTGGGGTTCCTGTGCAACTGGTGTTCCTATGCTGCCGCTGACCTGGCGGGCACCTCACGGAAGAAGTATGCCCCAAATGTGCGGGTGATAAGAGTAATGTGCAGTGGCAGGGTGGACCCCACCTTTGTCCTTAAGGCCTTCCAGTGTGGGGCCGATGGCGTACTGGTTTGCGGCTGACACCTCGGAGAATGTCATTACCTGGAAGGTAATGAGAAGGCAGCAAGGCGTATCCCCTTGCTTAAGAAGATGTTAGGCCAATTAGGGATTGAGGAGGAGAGGGTAAGGTTGGATTGGGTCTCCGCTGCGGAGGGAGATCGGTTTGCATTCATCGTCGATGAGATGACGGAGCAAATAAGAGCGCTTGGGCCTTTCAGCCGTGATGATGGAGGGAATAATGGCTAAGTTGAAACTGGGTCTTTACTGGGCTGCTAGCTGTGGTGGCTGCGATGTTGCCGTCCTTGACACTAATGAGAAGATCCTCGATGTTGCCCAGATAGCGGATCTTGTGTTCTGGCCTATAGCGTTGGACTTCAAGTACCATCATGTTGAAGCCATGGAGGACAAGTCCATCGACGTCTGCCTGTTTAATGGCGCGATAAGGAGTTCAGAGCAAGAAAGAATAGCTAGATTGCTTCGCGCTAAGTCCAAGACAATGGTGGCTTTCGGCTCCTGCGCCTGTTTCGGCGGGATACCAGCGCTAGCTAATTTCTTCAACCGTGCCGAGATAATGGAGAGAGCCTATGTGGAGGCACCGTCAAATGATAATCAGGGCAGAACCTTTCCTCAATTCCAAACCGAGGTCGCTGAGGGCGAGTTAGAGTTGCCTGAACTCTATGATACCGTGCTAACCCTGGCTCAGGTAGTGGATGTCGAGTACTTCATACCCGGCTGCCCGCCACCAGTGGACCTCATCTTGAAAATAGTGGACGCCCTGGCGACCAACAGCCTACCGCCTCCAGGTGCGGTAATCGCCTCAGAAAAGACGCTATGCGATGAGTGCGACAGGAAGAAAGAGGAGAAGATGATCTCTAAGATATACCGATCCCATGAGATCATCCCTGACCCCGAGCGGTGCCTGTTGGAGCAAGGGATACTGTGCATGGGCCCTGCCACCAGAGGTGGCTGTGGAGCAAGGTGTATCAAGGTCAACATGCCCTGCCGTGGCTGCTTCGGGCCGCCGGCTGGGGTTGTGGATCAAGGTGCAAAGCTGGTTAGTGCCATTGCCTCCATTTACCAAGCCAAGAACGAAGAAGAGATCGCCAGGATGGTGGAGGAAATAGTCGATCCCGCAGGCACCTTTTATAGGTTCGGGCTGGCAGACTCAATGTTGAAAAGGAAACGGCTCTAAAAGCGCAAGAGTGGAGGATAGGATGAAAAAGATTACCATTGACCCTATAACCAGGCTGGAAGGACACGGCAGGATAGAGATTTTCCTCAATGAGGACGGCAGTGTCGCCAATGCCTACCTTCAGATACCTGAACTGCGTGGCTTCGAGAAGTTCTGTGAGGGGAGACCGGTTGAGGAACTGCCCCGGATAGTCACCAGAATCTGTGGCGTCTGCCCGGGAGCCCATCACATGGCCTCGTGTAAGGCCACAGATGCTGTGTACCATGTTGACCCCCCACCGGCGGCAAAGAAGCTGAGGGAGCTATTCTATTGTGCTCACATGATTCACTCTCATGTGGCTCATTTTTACGCTCTGGCTGCCCCTGACTTCGTCGTGGGCCCCACTGCCGACCCTGCCAAGCGGAACATACTGGGCCTGATAGATAAGGTCGGGCTTAAGGTCGGCGGCGAGGTGATAAAACACAGGGCCTATGCTCAGGATATTCAGGCGACTATAGGGGGCAAGGCAACTCATCCCGTCTGCGGTTTGCCGGGGGGGATGAGCAAGGCGATCACTGAGGAGGAACGACACGACTTTGAAGAGAAAGCCAAGAGCCTGGTAGAGTTTGGCAAACTTGGGCTGAAGCTGTTCGACGACCTGGTATTGGCTAACAAGGAATATCTCGATTTGCTCACGGGTGACATCTACACCATGAATAGCTACTACATGGGCCTTGTGGATGACAACAACAAGGTGAACTTCTACGAAGGCGATATTCGTGTAGTTGACCCGGAGGGTAAAGAAGTGGACAGGTTCAAGGCAGCCGACTATCTGGAGCATATAGCGGAGCATACCGAGCCCTGGTCCTATCTAAAGTTCCCTTTCCTGAAAAAAGTGGGCTGGAAGGGACTGGTTGACGGCAAGGAAAGCGGGGTCTACCGGGTGAACTCCCTGGCCCGGCTCAACGTGGCAGATGGCATGGCTACCCCCCTGGCGCAGGAAGAGTATGAGAGAATGTACCATACCCTTGGAGGCAAGCCGGTTCACCTCACATTGGCTTTCCACTGGGCGAGGCTTATTGAAATATTATATGCTGCCGAAAGGCTGCTAGAGCTATGTCAGGACAAGGAGATCACTGATCCCAATGTTCGCACCATCCCTACTGCCACTCCGGATGAGGGTGTGGGGATGGTAGAGGCCCCTCGTGGCACTCTCTTTCATCACTATCGAACCGATGATAAGGGCATTGTCACAGGGGTGAACCTGATAGTGGCCACAGTGCAAAACAACCCCGCCATGAACATGTCGATCAAGAGAGCAGCGGAACACTTGATTGAGAAGGGAAAAGAGGTTACCGAAGGGCTGTTGAACATGGTCGAAATGGCGTTCCGCGCCTATGACCCGTGCATGGCCTGTGCCACTCATGCCCTCCCCGGGCAGATGCCGTTAGAGATAATAATTTATGACAGCAAGGGAGAGGTGGTGCAAACGCTGAGCCGTTTCGTGCACTAGCGGTGGATAAGAGCAAGGAGCATAGTGCGTGACAGGCGGTGAGAATGAAGACACTGGTCCTGGGGTTGGGCAACCCGATCCTCAGTGATGATGCAGTTGGCATTCGCGTAGTTGAAGAACTCGAAGGCAAGGTTGACCAAAAAGAGGTGACACTTGTAGAGACTACTGTGGCTGGCCTTGACTTGCTTGGCTTTTTGACTGGCTATGATAGAGCCATCATCATTGATGCCATTCAGACGGTAGGAGGACAGGCGGGCCGGATTTATCGGCTTGACCCTGAGGCGCTCGATTTCACCAGGCACTCTGCCTCGCCCCATGATGTTAACTTGGCCACTGCCCTTGAACTTGGCAAAAGGTTGGAACTGTCATTGCCCCAGCAAATCATTATCTTTGCCATTGAGGTGGCGGATGCTAGCACCTTCAGCGAGGAATGTACGCCCGAGGTCAGACGGGCGATACCTGCTTGCGTTGAAATGATTATTCAGGAGATCAATGGAGAGCCCCGTTCGATTACGGTATAAAGCCATAGGTATCCCGTGGCTACCCACGATTTGACTTAGCAAAAAATTAGCCTTGAGCATCCTCCTGCTTCTAAATAAGGTGTGACCAACCTCCCCTGCTCTTTCCTGTTCAATCCTTCTGCTGAAGGACCATCTCCTTCATGGGGTGACATTTTCCCAGAACAGTTAGATGGTGACAAAATCATAGAACATTAACAACCCACGGCTGCGCTCTTAACTACCAGGCAACATCAGCGTAAGGCATGAGGCTAAAAGAAGCTGAGGTTATGCCAGGGCACACTGCTTGGATACTGAGGAGGAGCTATTATGGTGGACTCGGAGATAGTCGCAGGCTTGAGGACATGCGAATTGTTTGCCGCACTGAGCGAGCAGGAAGTAGAGGGGCTAATTACCTTGCTGGCTGGCTCGTGTCAAGTGGCAAACTACGAAGCAGGTGATACCATATTCGTTCATTGCGAGCTTAGTATGGTTTTGTATGTAGTTATGGAGGGTCAGACATTGATTCGAAGGACCTTTCCTCTGGGAGACCGGACAGGAACGAAGATGATTGCCCTGCTGGGGAAGGGCAGGGCGATGGGCTGGTCAGCTATACTACTGACACAGTCAATTATATCTGTTCTTATAACCTAGGTGGGTCATTTTTGATCGGCAATTCGGGTGAATTTTGATTGATAGTCTATACTTTAGCAAAAAGCTCACGGATATGCTCTATAGTCAGCCTCTTGTCCTTCTTCAGTAATCAGTCCTGCCTAGATAGGCCTTTCTTCACTTCCTTCCACGCCTTGGGCAAAAAGCTCATCGACATGCTTCATAATCAGCTTCTTGTCCTCTTTAGTAATTGGTCCTGCTTCGGGAGGCCTTTCTTCACTTGCTTCCACGCCTTTGGTAAAAAGCTTATCGATGTGTTCCATAATCAGCCTCTCGTCCTCTTCAGTAATTGGTCCTGCCTCAGGAGGCCTTTCTCCACTTCCTTCCGCGCCTTTGGTAAAAAGCTCATGGATGTGTTCCATAATCAGCCTCTCGTCCTCTTCAGTAATTGGTCCTGCCTCAGGAGGCCTTTCT
>DAOUVR010000130.1 GCA_030667555.1 Dehalococcoidia bacterium | reverse complement strand
TGCTATCGCTGGAATGCAAGCTGGGCTTACCGGTGTAGGTGGTGGAGTGTTTTTGGTGCCACTCATGGTCGGTCTTCTGGGGGTGGCGCAGCATCAGGCCCACGGCACCTCCCTCACTGTTATCTTCCCCATCGCTGTCGTCGGCGCCATCACTTATGCCTTCCTCGGATATATTCCAGGGGATATGGACTGGGTGCTGATGCCTGCACTGGCTATAGGGGGAGTAGCGGGGGTGTTTGTGGGAGCAAAACTGATGACGCGAGTGCCGGCAAGGCAGCTCAGGTGGATATTCAGCGCCTTCGTGCTGGTTTTGGGTATCTATATGATTGTCACCTAGCAGAGAATAAGGATGAGTATCGCTATTGGAATCGGGATAGGTCTGGTGGCAGGGATACTTGCCGGGATGCTTGGCATTGGGGGAGGAGTTATCCTGATTCCAGGGTTGGTTCTATTGTTGGGGGTAGGGCAGCATACGGCGCAGGGGGTTTCCCTCATGGTCATTACCTTGCTGGCTCTGGTGGGTGCAATCACCCATTATCGGCAGCACAATGTCAGGCTGGGGGTGGCGATCTGGATCATCCCGGCCGCTGTCGTCTTTAGCTTTCTTGGGGGTATGCTTGCCGATGTGCTGGACGCTTCTTTTTTACGCAATGTCTGGGGCGCCTTATTGATCGTTGTCGGCATAGTAATGATGGTAACGGGGAGGCGAAGTGTCAGCGCTTAGCGAGCTTTACAAAGAGATAGCCCTCTGTGAAGATTGTGAACTGGCTAGGCATCGCACTAAGGTAGTGCCTGGCGAGGGCTCTGAGGATGCCGATATCCTGTTTATCGGTGAGGCCCCCGGTTGGCACGAGGATCAGCAGGGGCGACCCTTTGTCGGGCCGGCGGGTCATTTCCTCGATGAGTTGCTCCACTCCATCGGGCTGACGCGTGATGATGCCTATATTGCAAATGTGATCAAATGCCGCCCGCCGACAAACCGCGACCCGCTGCCGTCAGAGATGATAGCCTGCCGAAAGTGGCTTGACCGCCAGATAGAGCTTATTCGACCGAAGATGATCGTTACCCTGGGTCGCTACTCCCTGGCTCAGTTCTTTCCCGGGAGTTCTATAGGGAAGGTCCATGGCACAGCACGAAAAAAAGATGGGATAATTCACTTCGCCATGTATCATCCCGCAGCAGCCTTACACCAGCAGAGCTTGCGTAAGACCATTCAAGAGGATATGCTAAAGATACCCCTCCTCCTGGCCCAAGCAGAAGAGGTTGAGGAGGTCAAGGAAGAGCACAAGCCCGAACAGCTATCCATGTTCTAGGGAGAGACCATTGGCAAAGGCTAAAGGAAAGCCTCGCAAGACATCTAAAGGAGCCTCCAGCACAGCCATAGGTGGGAGTTCTTCCCCCATCAGGCGCTTTTTTGGCTTTTTCTTCTCGCGCCCGGTGAGGTGGATCTTGCTTTTAATTATCTTTGTGGCGCTGCTGTTTTCTTTCAGCTCTCCGGTTGTCTCAGCCTTTAGTGCCGCCTGGGGTGCCCTTATTGGTACATTCGGGGTAGGGCTTATTGTGGTGGCGGTGGCGATTGTGCTTTTGGGAATGATTGTGGCCCGACGGGGAGTCCCCGAATTCCTTCGGAGATGGAGCCAGTCGCTGGGTGATATTGCCTCTGCTCTCGCCCTGCGTAGGTGGAACCGCTGGCTGGGTGCCATTGCCTTTATCCTCGCTCTTTTTGGACTTCTAGCCTTCTTTGCCTTGGGAGGAACGCTGGGTACGGCAGTTATTGGCGCCCCGAATGCCCTCGGTGCGTTTAGACTTGCCGGTATAGTTCTTCTAGGCATCTTTCTAGTAGCGCCGCGCGGAAGTTGGCACATCCTTTCATCCATTGCCTCCGCTCTATCTAATGCATATCGCCGCTATCCGCTGCATCAATACCTGTGGCGGGCTGCAATCTGGCCTTTTGTCTTTTATCGACGCCATCCTCTGCACAAAATCATCACCCCCAAGCCTCGGCGACCCCGAAAACCTGTCGCCGCACCGGTGCAAAAAGTGGAGTATGAAGTCCCTGAAGAAGCCACCAGAGTGGTTGAGCCCGAAGTCGTGCCCGCAATAGCGACAGCCACTCTGCCTATAGCTGAGAAAAGGGTCGAAGAACCCGAGACAATAAGCGGGAAATGGCCACTGCCCTCCGTCAACATCCTCGAAAGAACACCCGAGGTCGAGCCCGTCCAGGTGGATACTGAGCGGGGGTCGAGGCTTATTGAGGAAGCCCTGGCAAGCTACAATGTTGAGGCTAAGGTTGTTCAGGTGAATGTAGGACCGACCGTTACCCAATACGGCGTTGACCCCGGCTGGGACCGTAAATACAAGGAGATAAAGGAGAAGGACAAGGACGGCAATATCAGGGTGCGGGTTGAGGAGGTCTCCAAGACCAGGGTCAAGGTAGAGCGCATATCATCACTGGCCAACGACCTTGCCTTAGCCCTGGCTGCCCCCTCGATTAAGATCGAGGCCCCGGTGCCGGGGAAGTCTATGGTGGGAATCGAGGTGCCCAATACAATAGCTGCTGTAGTCACATTGAGGAGCATCATAGAGAGCGCTGCTTTCTACAAGCTTAAGGCCAGGGCCAGGCTGCCCCTTGCCTTGGGCAAGACGGTCACCGGTGAGCCCGTGGTTGCCGACCTTGCCAAGATGCCCCACCTGCTCATCGCCGGGCAGACGGGAAGTGGCAAGAGCATTTGCATCAAATCGATGATCACCACCTTTCTGCTTCATGCCAACCCTGATCAGTTGAGGCTCCTTCTAATCGACCTCAAAAGGGTGGAACTGGTCGACTTCAACAATATGCCCCATCTGGTCTCTCCGGTGATCGTGGAACGCGAGAAAGCGATGGGCACGTTGAGGTGGCTCACAAAGGAAATGGAGCATCGCTATGACAGGCTAGCCGCGATGGGAGCACGCGACATCGAAGCCTACAACAAGAGCCCCAGGGTAGCGCAACCGCTCCCTTACCTGGTCCTCGTCATCGATGAGCTTGCCGAGCTAATGAGCATTGCAGCAGATGAAGCGGAACGCAACATCTGCCGCTTAGCCCAGCTTGCCCGAGCTACCGGTATACATATGGTCGTAGCCACCCAGCGCCCCTCTGTTGATGTCATTACCGGCCTGATTAAGGCCAATTTCCCCGCTCGCATCAGCTTTGCTGTGGCATCGCAGGTGGACTCGCGCACCATACTTGATATTGGCGGTGCTGAGAAGCTGTTGGGGCGAGGGGATATGCTCTTTTTGCCCCCGGATGCTCCCAAACCGAAACGCCTACAGGGAAGCTTTGTCTCTGAGGCTGACATCGAGAGGCTAGTAAGCTTCTGGATTAGCCATCGCCCTCAGGAGGTCCATATCCCCCAGATGATGGAGGACTTCGTCAAGGCAACTACCACCGGAGGCAATGGTGCCGATGAGGACCCCCTTCTGGAGAAGGCGAAACGCCTTGCCCGGGAGCACAGCCGCATCTCCACCTCTTTTCTACAGCGGCGATTGGGCATTGGTTATCCACGGGCAGCGCGAATCATGGACCTCCTGGAAGAGCAAGGCGTGGTCGCTGTTGGGGAGCCAGGGAAGTCTCGCGAGGTGCTGAAATAGAAGGAGGGGGTAAATTGCTGAGGGAGATTATTGGTCGGATTTTTGGTCCGCGCAAAAGGGAGAAAAGGCCTAGCATCAGCCTGCTGGAGACCTGTCTCAACTGCGATACGGATCTTACCTCCTCCGAGCTCTATCTGCGCTATCGTGTGTGCCCGGAATGTGGATTCAATTATGTGCTCCCCGCCTACGATAGAATAGCCACCCTGGCAGATGAAGGAACCTTCCAGGAGATAAACCGTTCAGTGGCGTCGCTTGACCCCCTCCCTTTCAAGGGGGAGGCATCCTACAAGAAGCG
>DAOUVR010000159.1 GCA_030667555.1 Dehalococcoidia bacterium | reverse complement strand
CCCGATAAAGCCAGGTTAAGAGAATCTTCGTTAAAAGCGGTGCGCACCAGGGGATGAACGGGAATGTCTTCGGTAAAGAGACGAGCGCCCACACCACTTGCTTTACATAATTTTGCAAGGTCGCTAACCAGCCCGTCGCTTATATCTATCGCTGCTTTAACCTCATTGCGCATCAGGATTTGCCCTTCTTTCAGGCGAGGACGGGGTTTGACATGGGCTTCTCTTAAAGATGAGGCAGTCTTATCGTCGAATTTGAGCCCTCTTTGGACCATGACCAGTCCCGCTGCCGATGCCCCCAAGAGTCCTGTTACTGCAATCTGGTCTCTTGCAACCGCCGCCGAGCGGGTAAGGATATTCTCGGCAGTGCCCATAACGGCTGGGCTGAGCATCACCAAGGGAGCGGCGACCACATCTCCGCCAATGACGGCGACATTATGAAGACGTGCCAGCTCCGCCATCCCTTCGTACAGTTCAACCAGGCTCTCCACTTCGGTATCGCCTGGCAAGCCCAGCGACACGAGGGCGTATCTTGGGCGGCCACCCATAGCGGCGATGTCGCTGAGGTTTACCGCGAGTGCCTTCCATCCCAGATCACGCCAGGAAGTATTGCTCAATGTGAAGTGGACATTCTCGATCAAGGCATCGGTGGTGGCAATCTGGATTTGGTCATCAGTGCGCCAGGCCGCAGCGTCGTCGCCGATGCCGACGAGAACTTCGTCCCCTGGGCTGCCGAGAATCTTATCGAATAGTTCGATGAGTCCAAATTCGCCTAGCTCTGAGACCTTCATGGCACAATTATACTTACTTTGCTTTAGCTTATCTAGCCAAGTGGCGAGAAAGCTGATATAGTTCCGATGGGGAACATGCGCTGCGCTATCTTAGCCGATATCCATGGCAATCTGGCCGCCTTTCAGGCAGTGCTTAACGATATCGAGGGGCGGGGTGGAGCGGACGAGATATGGTGCCTGGGCGATATCATAGGTTATGGGCCTGACCCCTCAGAGTGCATCGCTTTGCTGCGCCAATATGATCATCTCTGTGTTGCCGGCAATCATGATTGGGCCGCTATAGAAAAGGTGGATATTTCGGATTTCAACCCAGAGGCTGCAGCAGCCTGTGTCTGGACGGGACGGCAGTTAAGTGACGAGGACGTGAGATACATTGATAATCTTCCCCTGGTGTTGTGTCGTGGTGACTTCACCATTGTCCATGGCAGTCCTCGAGAGCCAACCTGGGAATATGTTCTCTCTACACAAAGTGCCCAAGCGAACTTCAACTTTTTTGATACCAGATATTGCCTCATCGGACATTCACACGTCCCCTTAGTCTTTGAGCTTGCCGGGGAGACCTGCCTTCTTAAGGAGCTTCCTGCTGAGCTGGAGCTCGGGGAGAACCGCTTAATAATCAATCCTGGGGGCGTTGGTCAGCCTCGCGATGGCGACCCACGTGCCGCCTATGCTATATACGACGAAGAGGGTAAGATTATCTACCATTATCGCGTTGCTTATGATATCGAGGCTACTCAGGAGAAGATGGTGGGTTATGGGCTACCCAAGTTCTTGGTGACGCGACTGAGCTATGGCCGGTGATTACTTTCCCCGTTTTTTGTAATCGGGGCACCAGGTAGCATTAGGGCGCTCCTGACGGTGGCAGGCGCTCCTCCAGTTCCAGGCGCAGCTATCGCAGAGGAAGATATTCTTCCCTAAAGCTTTTTTGGTCTTGATCTTGAATCGATCCCATGGACTTGGACCCAATATTGACCTCCCAAGGATTCAAATATACTACGAGAGGAATTTCTTAGCAAGAGGAGGTGATCGATATGCCTATAGTGAGGGTGGAGATGTGGCCGGGGAGAACTAAATCTCAGAAGGCGGAGCTGGCCAGGGTGATCACCGAGGCGGTGGTCACTATCGCCCACACCACTCCGGAGTCAACCATCGTTATCTTCGAGGATGTGGCGAAGGAGAACTGGGCGGTTGGCGGTGTTCTCGCTTCGCAGTCTTGATTTGGTTCAAGCACGGATGACAAAATGCGTTTGAGCACCTTTCACAGTATATCCCGGTGCAGATAGGATGGTATTTCCATGCCGCAATCTTACCAACAGATTAGGCCTGATTTGGCTTTGCAGATACGGCTTGTGGTGACCGACGTCGATGGCACTATGACTACTGCCGAGGATTCAATGAGCTTGGCCGCCTTGGAGGCGGTTCGCCGCCTCGAGGAGCAAGGCGTTGTGGTTGGACTGGCCTCGGGGCGAGCGCTTCCGAGGCTGGAGTCTGTAGCCCAACGTGCGGGAATCACGGGGCCAATTATTGCTGAGAATGGTGGCGTCGCCAAGCTGACCAGGGACGACCAGCTAGCAGATCTGGGCTATTCCCGCCAACCTGCGATCAGAGCCTTGGAAAAGCTCAAGGGGCTATTCCCAAAGGCCATTGAAGAAACGGAAGATGACAAGTTCCGTCTGGTAGATATTGGTATCAAGAGCCACGGGGTGGAAACGGCGGAGTTGCGAAGCCACCTGGATGATGTTGAGCTTCTCGACTCTGGTTACATGCTGCACCTGCTGCAGAAAGGGGTGAGTAAGGGGCTAACGCTCATGCGACTGCTAGCGAGAATAGGAGATGGGAGCCTGTCACCGGAGGAGGTGATGGTCTTCGGAGATTCCACTACCGATATGTCGCTATTCCAGCTTTTTCCTCACAGCGTGCTCATAGTAAACCCCAGGCTTCCAGCAAAGCAGAGGCAGGCCGTGCTGGAAGTCGCTGAATACATAAGCGACCTCACGTTCGGGGACGGTTTCGCCCAGGTGGTGTTGCACATACTGGACGCCCGCAAAGCTTGAGTACTCAGTACAAAGCTTGCCATTAACTAAGTTCCGGGCAGGGAGTATCTCGCGGAGGTCTCAAGGCTGCGGCTTAGAGGTATGCGGTCGTTTAGCATTTGTACAAAGATCCCGGTTTTCCCTCAAGCTGCGAAAGATCTACTCAGAACAGTAGCACGGCAAAAAAACACTGAGTAATAATTAACATAATATAGTATTGACAAATGGGGCATACTACAATATTGTAGGTGGAATAGAACCGAGAGGAGTATATGGTCTTACATTACCCATAGACTTTACCCGATTGTTGTGGCATTGTTTCAAGGATTACCTGAATCATATATCGGAGT
>DAOUVR010000025.1 GCA_030667555.1 Dehalococcoidia bacterium | reverse complement strand
GAGAAGATGAGCGAAAAGGCGAGTGGGTCAATGTTACAGGCGAACCAGCTTCCCAATCTAATACGCTGGGTTTCGGTCGCTAAGAGGGAGATAGGCTCCGCACAATTGCCTACCTTTCTTGAAGCATACGGTGTTCGTGGACAACTATCCTCTGAAATGAAAGAGGTCATACTGCACCTGGCAGTGGTGGTGTCAGAACAACCAGCGGGTGCAAGTCCAGCGGACCTGTGGAGCCGGTTGACCCTGGAACTGCACGGAATCCTAACCGATAGTTCCGGTTGATGACCACACGGGGGGAGAGCGCGGCATTACCGTAGCGCATGAGGCGGTGAGAAAAGCCGTTGAGGCACTCCTCCGCTATGTAGCGTAAATCATGTATAAGAGGTAAGTTAACATGACGATGGAAGAGGAAAGAAAAAATGTCATCGTTACCGGAACGCGGGACCTGGACGAGAAGCTGGGTGGGGGTATCCCCATAGGCTCTCTATGCCTTATTGAAGGTCACTCCGATGCTGGAAAAAGTGTTATAAGCCAGCATTTGACCTATGGTGCTCTGACCTGTACAGAAACCCATGTGGTCTACTATAGCACGGAAAATACCGTAAGAACTCTGATTGCTCAGATGGATTCCCTTTCGCTATACACGCTGGATTACTTCCTGACCGATCATTTACGGATCTACCCTCTGACCTGGCGCAGCACTATGCAGGATACCGATAGACCCTTCCGCCTCCTCCTAGAGCATTTTTCAAGCTTGCCAGAGAAATTCAAACTAGTTGTGGTAGATTCACTGACTCTCCTCGTTGCACATAGTACTCCGATATCCATCTTGGATTTCTTTTCGGCGTGTAAGAGTTTGTGTGTCGAGGGGCGAACTATTATCCTGGTGGCACATTCTTACTCCTTCGACGAAGAGGTGCTTACCAGGACCCGTTCGCTGTGTGATGCGCACCTAAGACTTAAACTGGAAGCTATAGGGGATCGTTTAGTGAAAACACTGGAAGTGCTTAAGGTTCGCGGTGCCGATCGCCCCACGGGAGATGTCGTCAGCTTCGAAATAGAGCCCAAGATTGGCATGAGGCCTATTCCTCTTGCCAAAGCTAGAGTTTAGGAGGACAGCTTGTTTCGTTTGCCGTTTAAACCACATCTTTGTCCCGGGAACTGTATGAAGAGATGCGGCGTGCCCATGAGTAAATGCCCCGTATATCCAGAACTGTCTGCCCCGCTAAAGTCAGCGTGCAAGGGCAATCTACACCTGCTGCAGTACTTGCACATGCTTCCAGTGAAAGAAATCGGTGTGCCCGAGTATCACGAGAAGCTTGATCGGAGCATGAAGGGCAAGAAGGATCCCAACCTGCTCTACCCCGTGGATGGCAAGACATTTATCCATATCCTGGCAAACCATGAGGATATCCGAGACCACTATATACCCGTGGAGCCGAGTCTCCCCATGGAGAACATAGGAACGGCCAAACTTCTTGACGACATAGAGGATCGCATCGCTGATTATGTAGACGATCTCGAGGGCATAGACGACGCTGAGAAGCGGCTTGAAGCTATACTGAAGATTGTGGATAAAGTGGTGACTGTTCGCAGCGGCAATGGCAGCAAGTCATTACAGCGTGACAATAAGCGTGGTAATCAGGTATCTTCGAAAGGCGGCAGCAAGAAGCGAAGTGCAATTGTGGTGAACTCTATGCAGTATCAAGGCCTGCGTTATCTGCTCCAACGCAAGCTAGAGGGTATGGGGGTATTGGAGCCCATGATTCTTGACACCAATATAGAGGACATCTCTTGTTCTGGTTTGGGAGCTATCTTCGCGGAGCACAGGATTTTCGGCGGGCTCAGGACATCCATCGAATTTGATACGCATGAGGAGCTGGACAAGTTCGTCATAGGGCTCGCCGAAAAGATTGGGCATCCTGTAACCTTTCGCGAACCTGTCGTTGATGCGACCTTACCCGACGGCTCCCGCATCAATATAACCTACGGCATCGATGTATCAAAGCGGGGTAGTAACTTCACCATCCGTAAGTTCTCACCTATCCCCATGAGCATCATTGAGCTTCTCCAGCAGGGCACCCTTAACAACGAGATGGCGGCCTATCTGTCCCTGGTTCTACAGGAACATATGAACGTTTTCGTATCGGGGGAAACAGCTTCAGGCAAGACAACCCTGATGAATGCCCTTTGCACCTTTATTCAACCTGATGCCAAGATAGTGAGCATTGAGGATACTCCCGAGGTCCAGGTGCCCCATCCGAACTGGATTCGTGGTGTGACCCGTGGGTCGAGCAAGAGTTCGGGGGGATCTGATATCTCCATGTTCGACCTCCTCAAGGCTGCATTAAGACAAAGACCTAACCTGATCATTGTCGGTGAGATCCGCGGTGCAGAAGGGGCTATAGCTTTTCAAGCAATGCAGACCGGACATGCCTGCATGAGCACCTTCCACGCAGCATCGGTGGCCAAGCTCGTCCAACGTATTACCGGTGACCCCATCAGTGTACCCAAGTCGTATGTTGACAACCTAAACGTGGTGGTCATATGTCAGATGGTTCATCTACCCAATGGGAAAACGGCCAGGCGCATAACCAGCGTAAACGAGATAGTCGGCTATGATTCGATTTCGGATTCATTTTCCTTTATCGAGGCCTTCGTCTGGGACCCGGTGGAGGATGCCTTCAAGTTCCAGGGATACATGAACTCCTACCTGCTGGAGGAGAAGATCGCTCCCAGGCGCGGCATCCCGCGTAACGACAGACGGAAGATATACGATCAGATAAAGCTGCGGGCCGAGGTATTGCGGCGTCTACAGGAACGGAATATGACCAACTTCTATGAAATTTACGCCGTCCTCTCCAAGGCTTATCGCGATGGTCATTTTAGATAATAAGGCAGAGCAGTGAACAAATATCGTGCACTGCAAATATCAAGGTAAGGAGATGCTCAGATGTCTCTAATTTCCTCAATTTCTAACTCACGCGGGCGCTTCAAAAAAAAGCGTCAGAGCAATAAAACTCATGACGCCAGAAAACAGAAATCGGCAAAGAAAGCCGTTGTGACCGCAAAGCAAAAACACATTGAAGATGCAAACAAGCGCCAAAGAAGCGGTAGCGGCGAGGAATTGCTGAGGATGAAACGGCTGAGAGAAGAAAGGGAATCAGAGCCAGGGCATGACGAGGAAAACACCATCAGTACTCAGCATGTGTCAGGAGACGCCAGCCTGACCCAAATAGAGAGCGAGGAAAATCAAGGGGCAACGGCTGAGGGAGGCGTCGTGGTTCAGGGTGTCCAATTAGGCAAACCGCAGGAGCTATCGATTGAACCAGGTAAGGAAGCATCCAGCGAAGTGGAAGCGCCGTGCGCAACAGATGAAAAGGTCGACAGGCCATCGAATGAGGACGATGGGTTCTTCGGCGATCTCTTCAATACGGTAATGGCAGAAGAGGTTTCGCCCACCGTGGCCCTTGCCGCTTCGCTGCCTGATATTCCCGCACAAGAACTGCTTGATGAAGCAGAAGAAATAAAGACACTACTCCGACGCCGCGGTGGTATCCAAAAATGAACTTGGGCGATGCGCGCCGCGTAGCGTGGGTATAATCTACTCGAGAGTCACAACGACAGATTCAGGAAATGGTGAAGAGCCTGCTGTCATCCTCAGTGCCTTTAATTTTCAAAGCAGCGAAGATAAGCGATCCCCTTGAAGAATTCCTTTCGTCGGTCACAAGTCTTATCCTACAAAATAAGACATAAAAGAGGGATTGTTCTGTGCCGTTCTAAGAGATAGGGCAGTCGCTGGTCGGCTGTTGGATAAGAGCGCTGGAGAGCGCTTGATGGAGCGAGACTAATGGATATTATGGAGTGTCAGCTGGCTACATCCTTTGGTCGGGCGCAGGCGTAGTTGATTAATTTCCCCAGCGGTCTGTTGCCCCACTGAGTGCGGGCTCGAACTTAAACCCTTTCTCGGTGAAAAGCCTCAAGCAAGCATCTACTACCGCAATATCATATAAGACACCCTTATTCTGCGAGATCTCATTCAAGGCTTCCTCTATGCCTGCTGCCGATCGGTAGGATCGGTGACATGCCACGGTCTCAATAACATCAGCCACAGCCAGAATTCTTGCTCCCGGGAGGATCCCTTCCCCAGAAAGACCTGAGGGATAGCCGCTTCCGTCGAGCAATTCATGGTGTTGGAGTATGATTTCAGCAATAGGTCCATCGAAAGGTAGCATCCTGACCATATCATACCCGACTTGTGGATGGGTCTTTATCACAGCAATTTCTATGTCGGTCAGCCAAGTGGGTTCGTCGAGGATCTCCGTTGGTATATTTATCTTGCCAATATCATGAAGAGTGCCAGCCACGCGGATCTCCTCCACCTGTTTGTCAGGTAGGCCCATCTCCCTGGCTATAGCGCTGGCCAGCCGGGCCACGCGTAGCTGATGGCTTGCTACGGTTGGATACCTCTTTTCTATAGTTGAGGTCAGGACTGCGACTGTCGCTTCCAAAGCTTTTCGCAAGTTCTTAAAACTTTTTTTGAGTTCCTTCTCGGCCTGCTTGCGGTTGGTGATGTCGATGAAAGAGGCTCTCATACAAATGGGTTTGCCGACCTCACTGACCATGGTCGCTGATACCTGGACATCGAATGTAGAGCCATCCTTTCTTATCGCCATCAATTCTGTCTGCCAGCTCTCCTGCTTGTAGAGTATTTCGCTTATGGGGATGGTCTGTTCCTCCTCTTGCCAGAATTGACCGGTAGGTTTTCCCAGGACATCTCTCTCACTATCATATCCCCACTGCTCAAGGAAAGAGGCGTTGACATAGATCAGGTTACCTTGAAGATCGGCCATGGCAACGGGATGAATGGGCAATGCTATGTCTTCATCCTCAGTCGTGTTCTCCTTTTTGTGCTGATCGGCGTTTGCCGTACTGGGTGTAGCATTCATGGCATTGACCAGGATGTTCATTACTGCCTTTTTGATCTCCGCTTCGCTTTCGTGATTTAGGGGCGTCTTTTGAGACTTGAGGGCAATGTCGATCCCATCACCGTCGCCGTCGCCTCGTCTCCCTCTCTGTGTCGTTCCCCTGTGGATGGCACTCTTCATCATGTCATTGATGTTCATTATCTCGACATCCTCATGTAGATTCTCTTTAGCGGAGTCCTGAAGGCGGCGCACTGTGTTTGCCGCATCAAGGGCACTGTGCTCGATGATCTGAAGGCTCTCTCGCACTCTGGAATCCCCCGAATCCTTAATTGCAAGTTGGATCCGGCTCATCATGACAGACAGGACACTATTGAACTCGTTCATCATGCCAGCAGCCATTGCAGCGAGTAACTTTGTTCTCTTTTCTGACTGTGCCATATAGTCCTGGGCTGCCTCGAGTGCCTCATGGGTCTTCTCTAACTGCTCCTCATGCGACTGTACGCAAGAAAGGAGAGCGGCATTTTCAATGGCTACTGCCAGTTGGCCAACGATTCGCTCTAAAAGTTCCGCATCTTTCTGACCGTAGGCATTTGACCTGACACTTCGGAGGTTAAAGGTGCCAAAAGCTCTTCCTTTAGCTATCAGTGGCAGGCGTATTGTAGACTTGAATCCATTAGCGATGATAAATTTGTCAGAGGCGAAACAACGCTCCCGTAGAATGTCTTTCTCAATGTGAGGCTTCCTGTTGTTGACCACCCATTCAGTGCCGGTTCCCTGAACTGCAAATGTGGCTCCGTTTGCCATATTTGTGGGCACATCATTGGAGAGGACAGAAACCCTCATCGTCTGCCCTGTCTCTTCAACAAGATGAATGCTAGCTTCGTCGAAATCGACGAGCTTCATAATCGCAGCGGTAAATGCTTGGCAAACCTCATTGATATCCAGGCTCGAGGCGATGATTTTGGCGGTTTCGCCCATCAGCGCTAGCCGCTCAACATTTTGTTTTGTCTCTTCGTGAAGCTCGGCGTTGGCGATGCCGACGGCTATCTGCTCTCCGATGGACTCGAGCAACTCCAGTTCTTGAGCGCTAAAACGATACTGGGGAGGGCACGCCAGCGTGAGTAATCCAGGAGGTATACCATTAGAGCGAAGGGGAATGGTAACAACAGACTCAAGCCCTTGCTGACCAAAATCCGGGCTCTGGAGCATCTTATCGCCTACCTCTATCTTGACTTTGGTCTGCTCAGGGCATTGCACCGCCTGCGGGATAAGTTTTATGACCGAAGACAGGAATTCGTCAAGGGAATCGCTCGTATCGGCTGCTTTCTTTACATCAAAGAGGTGCCTAAGTTCGTTTATGCTTCTGTGGTGTTGCGCATCACCTTTTTGTATCAAAGCTACGGCAGAACCAACGGCACAGAGTATGATACCAAATGCGGTAGCCCTGAACAGGCTCTCGAGATAAGGATCCGTGGAAGTGGCATAGGGCAGAAGAATCAATATAGTAATGAAGGCAGTTAGCATAGCCCCTGTTATGCCGAATACATACGCTGCATATACTACCGGGGCGAAGAAAATAAGGCCGTAGAAGTCATGAAGTGTACTGAGTGCTTGTTGGAGGGATGTCCAGCCAACGAGACCAGCGAAAAAGGGCAGGTGGTAAAAAATTGAGCAGGCCACCATGATAAAGGCGAGATTCCGCAGGTGACGATTTGCCCATAGGCCCGTTGCTATGCTCATTACATTGCTATTGTTTCTCATCGTCGTCCTTCCTTACTCAGAAACTTCTGTCAATTATTGGTCTACCTTATACGTCAGCTTTAGTCATCACATTGTGAGCCCGGTAGTCCTGCTCACCGAGGCTGTGCTTTTCGCCTTATCAAGATGCGACGCCGCGTCACGTGGCGCGTAGTACCCCGCGCCGACCCCATCTCCGGGTTGACCGGATGTGAATACGTGTACGTGGTAAGGTTCGAGCTTGGTATTACATCCTCGTGTTCCTGTGCCAGAACCTTGAGGAAGGCATCCACCACTAGCGGGTCGAATTTTGTGCCGGCGCTCCCAGTAATGTACTCTACCGCATCTGAGACCGATGCAGCAGGACGGTAGGGGCGGTGAGAGGTCATGGCCTCGAAGACATCCGCAACGCCCAGGATGCGCGCCTCGAGGACGATCTGTTCTCTCCTAAGGCCCTGGGGATAACCACTGCCATCAAGCCTCTCGTGGTGCTGGGCCACCGCGGCTTTAACTGTCGACGGGAATTGAGCATCAGTCAGTATCTTGAGCCCCTGCGCTACATGGGTCTTCACTAGTTGCCACTCAACCCAGCTCAGTTTCCCTGGCTTGTTAAGGATTTCCCCGGGGATGCTGATTTTGCCCACGTCGTGGAGGATGGCGGCTGATCGAAGCGCATCGATGGCTTCCTCAGGCAGCTCCATTTCCGTAGCTATGGATACCGCTAAGCGTGCCACCTCAGCGGAATGACCCCGGATATAGGGGTCTTTGGCCTCTATAGCCGCCACTAGAGCATAGATACTCTGAGAACTAGCCTGGGGCTGGGGGGTGGCCTGAGAAGGCGGGGCCAGAGGCTTCGGTGTACTGTCCACTTTCTCCAGCATCTACATCAGTCCTTTCCAAGTGGTATCTTTAACAAATTGGTAAAGCATCTTGTATTCCCAAAAGGCTTGTTACACAGAACAATTCCACGTTTGTATTATCGCCAGTGCTATTCAAATTGTCGCCAGTATTAGCCTGCATTATCGCTAGTATTAACTTGTACTAATCCCAGTTGTTGTCCCTACTGTATTAATAACCAAAACCGAAGGCAGAGCCTCTATCTAAACCGCGGGCAGCACGAGCTTGATTGCGCCAGCTTTGGTCGGTGGAAACGCTGGACGGGATGATACTTCGCTATGAAGTAGGGTATAAACCATGGAGAGTCGCACCCTTTTCACCCATAGGGGTCTCCCACCACACGGAATTAGGGGAGAGGTTCGTTAAAAGTGGGGGATAGGGCAGTCGCCATTTTACAGCCAACATAGTAATTTACACATTGTACGAAGGTTGTTGTGTAACACGGGCCAGGGTGTCATGGGGGGGCACTCCCTAAATATGATAGCCGTAGCCGACGTCCATGATACCACTACTATCCCAAGCTCCTAATGCCCCAACTGGTATCGCTTCAAGAGGTAGTTGAAGATGTCAGGCGACACACCAGTATGCGGAGGGAAGTTTGGTCTTCTTCTCGAGGAGAGCTGATATGAAGAACGTGAGAGCCATCGCCACAATGCTGGCGATAGTTGCAATGGTTGCTGCCTTAGGTGCTGTGCTAGTCCAGGCACCCTACACATTGCGGGCGGCGCCTGGTCCGGTGATAGCCTACGAGCCTGATACATTCAATTTCACTGCTGTCGAGGAGGGTGCTGATCCATCTCCGCAGACTCTGGAGATATGGAATGGGGAAGATGGCATCCTGTGTTGGCAGGTCACGGATGACGCCGGGTGGCTTTCGCTAAGCCCAACAAGCGGGGCCTCGGAAGGGGAGAAGAATGAGGCGACAGTTGGGGTGGACATATCTGGACTAAGCGCCGGTATCTATAGTGGCAACATAACCATCACAGACCCTGGGGCTCTCAACAACCCGCAGACGGTGCCGGTCAGCTTGAGTCTAGCTCCCAGGATAGAATATAGCCCGGAGAGCTTCACTTTCACCACTGTCTGTTGCGGCGCCCCGCCATCCGAAACACTGAACATTCGTGGCACCAATGAGGAAGAGGCAACGAGGTGGTCTCTCGATGTTGTCTATGGAGTGGACGAGCCCACTGGCTGGCTTGACCTGGACCCCACCAGTGGTGCCTCGTTTTGTGAGTGGGACGAAGCGGAGGTATCGGCTAATGTAACCGGACTGGACGATGGCATTTATAGCGCCACTATCACCATTTTAGGGAACGGCCTTCCAGTGACATAGGTAGGCGTGACCCTCGATCTGAATCCACCGGTTATCGGTTTTAGCCCTACTAGCTTAATCTTCAGCGCTGCTGCTGGCGGACCAAACCCATCTGCCAAGGGCTTAAACATTGTTAACGACTGCGGGGGAACCTTAGAATGGTCGGTGGAGGACAATGCAACCTGGTTAACCCTGAATCCGGGTAGCGGTAGTTCCACTGGGGAGACTGACCAGGTGGTCGTTTCAGTGAACATCTCAGGGCTGGCGGAAGGAAGCCTTGGCGCCACTATTACCATCACGGCTGCCGAGGCAACAAATAGTCCCCAGACAGTGCCCGTGTCACTCACCATAACACCTCCACTCCCAAACCCCACACCTACACCTACTCCTCCGCCTACTCCTACACCTACGCCAACGCCAACCCCAACCCCAACACCCACTCCCACTCCAACGCCGACACCCACGCCCACACCTACACCAACGCCTACACCAACACCTACCCCTATACCGCAGAGTCCAGTTACGACCATCGATGAAATCAGTGACGAGGTAACCACGGTGCCAGATATCAAAGGTAACGCGACCGATGATGGTACTATCGCAGAGGTGCACGTGCTGCTCTCGGACACCGATGAGGAGAAATACTGGTATGGCAATGCTTGGCAGGACGATGAAGAATGGCTCGATGCCGAAGCCGAGGACGGGGCGTTTGATGAGGATGAAGAGGACTGGGAAATCGTTTCTGCCGATATGCCTGATGGAGGAGACTTGCATGATGGCTCGACTTACGAGGTCAAGGCCAAGTCCGTAGACAATGATGGCGGAACAAGTTCCACCGTAACAGAGTCGTTCGTCTATAATGCTCCACCTACACCTACGCCAACACCTACGCCTACCCCTGCCCCTACGCCCACTCCGACCCCAACTCCAACTCCGACGCCTCCAAGCTCATCGATCACGGCGTCGGTGGGAACATTGGAGGAGTGGGTGGAGACGCCCGATGGCAAGATTTCCGTGCACTTACCTGAGGGGTCCTTTGATGAGCCAGCAACGGTAAGCATCAGCCGCCTGTCAAGCTGCCCCGGTGCGCCTGAGGGCTACATCATGGACGAGCTATGTTTCTCGATAACGGCGACGGGCGAGCTCAAAAAGCCAATAACCATCTGCATGGAATACACCGCTAGTGTCCTCGCAGCAGCCGATGGAAACGCAGCAAGACTCAGGCTTGGGTGCCGCGACGATGCAGGGAACTGGCAGATACTTT
>DAOUVR010000142.1 GCA_030667555.1 Dehalococcoidia bacterium | reverse complement strand
AGGCTACGGGCAGGTGGTACTGAACGGCGGTGGAGAGGACATGAAGTATCATAGCGAATCCGCCATCTCCCGACACGGATAGCACCGGCCTTTGCGGATTCACCAGCTTGGCTGCAAGCGCCGCGGGGGGTCCCCACCCCATGCCGGCGATGCCGCCGGGGCAGAAGACGGTTCTAACATCCTTGCTCTTGAAGAAGTGGGACATCCACAGCCGGTTATTTCCTGCATCCAGGGTGATGATTACGGAGGGATCAACGACATCATTGAGCTCTCTCACAATTCGCTGCGGGAGTATGGGGGAGGCATCGGAATACAGCTCGGGGGCCTCGAAGAAGCTCTCACGGCGCTTCCACTCCTCAATAGCCTGGGTGCGCTCTCTAGCCACGGCGGGTGTTTTCTCCTTGATTGCATCGACGATCTCCCTCAGGACGAGCTTAACGTCGCCGATAAGTGCCATCTCCACAGGGAAAGTCCACCCTGCATTTCTGGGATCGATGTCGATCTGGATTATCTTCTGGCGCGAGGGGTCTATCATCTGGAGGCTTTCATATCTCGTGTCGCTTGGGGACAAACGCGAGCCGGCTACCAGGAGAAGGTCGGCATCGGCAACCATGCTGTTTGCCGCCTTTTGCCCGAAGGTTCCCATCATCCCCAGCGCCAGCGGATGGACCTCAGGAAAGGTGCTCTTGCCCTTGTAGGTGGTGGTTACCGGCATCCCCAGAAGCTCAGCAAGGTCCCTTAGCTCGCCGTAGGCTCTTGCGATGTGTACGCCATTTCCGGCAATAATGACCGGTTTCTCCGCTTTCAGCAGAAGCTCGACTGCCCTATCCACCTCCTCTTTCGGCGCGGTGGCGGGGGATGTCCTCAGATAGCCATCTGTGGGGTAGATTCTGGGCACCCTGTCAGGTTCGAGCTCTCCCGATATAGCATTGTTGCGCATGACAACGCAGGACGGCCCCGGCCTCCCCGAGGTGGCATGCTTAATGGCAAGCTGGACACCCTGCACCGCCTCATCCGGGGTTGCGGCGCAGGTGGTGAACTTGCTCATGGCGCGAAAGATGCCGGCGATATCGAAGGAGCCATATTCACCTGCCCCCGACTGATAGCTTCCATGCTGGCCAAATGTGCCCATGTCCGAGGTATCGGTGAGCACCAGCATCGGCGAGCTCGACAGATAGGCCTCAAGAATGCCGAAGCCGCCGCTGGAGGCGATGAAGGCTCCCTGACCCATTAGTGCGGCGGGCTTCCCCGTGAGCCTCCCGTACATATCTGCCATGCACGCTGCAGCCTGTTCGTGCCTTGCCAGGACAACTCTAATCTTATCCTGTTTGTCGTAGAGAGCACGCCAGAGCGGTATGGTTCCGCCCCCAGGTATGCCAAAGACGTGGTCGACGCCAGCCTCTATCAGGACGTCACATATCTTCTCACTAGCCCTTGCCATCTTTTTCTCCTTTCAACCATGATAAAGTGGGACTTGTTGCCAATGCCAGCCCCTGAATTCATAATACCCCGTCACTGCTATCCGAGCACTGCATGCATAGATGCCCTATGTCCTGAGGTGGGAGTCTCAAATATGTAGTTCGACTGTGTCGCCGTCCTGCAGAACGTAGTCCTGCTTGACCAGTTGACCATCGAATTTGCCCGAGCCCCAAATCCGAGCCTGCTTCAGCTTGGCGATACGTGGATAGAGTACTTCCTAACGTTGCTCAGCATGAAACCTCTGGACAGGGCGCACCGATCAATCGCGGCACCTGCTGGACTAGCCGTCAGCTTGGCCAACGAGCTAGGCGTAAGAGGTACGGGACTCATGTTGCCATAGCGGGTTTTTTGGCGCTGCCAGTGGCGGTGGACACAGAGGTGCGATTCTAAGTGCTTCAGACCGCTCTGTCGACACAACTCAGCCTTCGTAGAGTAAACACGATCGGGCCTCGATGGCATCTGTTCGCGCGAAGACTTATTTTCGCTTCCTCTTCACGAAGTGGAATCTCACTTTCTTGCCGTTATGCCCCTTGTTCTTCTTGTTTATGCTCTCCACGAAGGTCTTTAGATCAACCGAAGATTTATCACTCATGGATTTGTTCCTTTGACATTTTGCAGATTGCCAGCTCAGGCGTTATATTATATCGTGCCTTTGGATACGAAAACAACTATGGTAGATAAGCACCACATTCAGTTCGTTGTTTGTTCGGTGTTTCCTTGAACAATTCAAGATTCTGTTACATAATTCCAGGCATTTAATTCGGTTATTGTAGACCCCATTTCACATGACATGCAGAGCGCGAATTGCTCATATCGCTCGACTGGGATTTGCCCGCTATCCACATCTGTGTGACAATACACACCCTGCGACCAGCCCGACGATCATACGTATTGAGGGCAACCCTCGGTGCCGTCATTCTCCGTGTAGCGTCTTGCATGCTATGCTGCCGGTCGCAGCCGCCTCACCACGAGGAATGCCGCCGCCCCCGGCACGCACCGTTCGGCGCTGCCGACAAAGTACATGAGAGGCGCCAGATATACATTGGCCATATTTACGCACAGAATGGGGCAAATGTCAATAGACTTTGCCGTCTGGTCGCCTGTTCGCAGCGAGTAGCTGCCTGCGGTTCACTGCTTTCCGGCCGGCGTAGGGCGGACGGCCGAGCTTGGCCTGATTCAGCTTCGCTGCGAAATCCTTGTGGATGGACTCGGCAACGTTCGCTACTGTTCTTCCGCATTTCAGGGTTGTAGGCTGTGTAAGGCCCGCTGCGTCTCTTCTGTAGAGCTCATCGTATCACCTGCGGCCCAAACGTACCTACGGTTTCTGCCAGAGCCTTCCGGTCTCAGCAGGCCCAGATGAGTAAGTTGCGCAAGGTCGCGCGTCGCCGTCAGGGGAGAGACAGCTGCAATCTGCACATAGGCCTTCCGCGTGACGAACCCATTCCGCGCAGCATGTAGCAGTCCATCCACTTGTCTCTCCATCAGCCCATAGGGTGCAAAGACCTTGTGCAGCTTGTCGACCGTCATCCGCCAGTCGGTCAATCGCCTTTCTAGCATCCTAGCTTGCACGATTAGCGACTCCACGAATAACTTAAGCCAGGGCGTTAGGTCATACCCCTCAGTGTAACTCGCGCCAAGCGTCTGCCTCAGAGCCCCGATGAAGCTGTCCATGTTACGCTGATAATAGGCGTCGAGGGAGAGCAGTTTACGAAAGCCGTACCCACGGCTCTGTAAGAGCAAAGTAGCAAGAAGCCTCGCTGTTCGACCGTTTCCGTCGACGAACGGATGGATAGCCACCAGATGTGCGTGGGCTATGCCTGCCTTCAGAACGGGGCTCATCGCTTCATCTCCCGTGAGCCACTCGGAGAATTCCCTCATCAGGATTGGCACACTCACATGAAATGGCGACTCATAGACTATGACTCCTTGGTCCTCAATCCAGTTGGGTCCGGTTCTGTACTGCCCAGGTTTGATTTGCGTGTCATGGACGCCACTCATGAGCAACCAGTGTATCTGGCGGATTATTGCTTCATTCAGAGGCATATCGGCATCGCTTAGGAAATCCACGAATTCAAGTGCCCTTGCGTAGTTCGCTACCCCAGTT
>DAOUVR010000049.1 GCA_030667555.1 Dehalococcoidia bacterium | reverse complement strand
GCGGAGAGAATAGAGGGGGCTATCTTTATCTCAATACTCATTTCCCTTCATCGATAACAAGGTTATTCTAACAATCCTACCTGTCATTCTGAGCGAAGCGAAGAATCTAGAGACCCTTCACTGGCGTTCAGGCTGACAGTCAAACACTTTCGACAATCGTCCTCGCCCTCGCCAGTTGTCTCTTCACCTGCTCCGGAGCAGTGCCACCAACAGCGTTGCGAGCCTTGACCGAGGAATCAACCGTAATGGAATAGACATCATTATCGAAATACTGGGAAAAGCTCTTGTATTCATCGATGCCTAGCTCTTTGAAGCTCTTTTCGTTCTCTATAGCGTGTTGCACCAATCCCCCCACTATGCTATGAGCCTCACGGAAGGGGACTCCCTTTTTTACCAGATAGTCTGCCAGGTCGGTGGCAAGGATATAGCCCTCTTCGGTGGCACGGCGGGTCTTGTCACCCTTCATCTTGGCCGTCCTTACCATCCCGGCAAAAACATCTAAGGTGGACAGAAGGGTATCCACACTATCGAACAGACTCTCCTTATCCTCCTGCAAATCGCGATTATACGAAAGCGGCAAAGCCTTCATCGTTGTCAGGATAGCGAGGAGATTGCCATAGACCCGGCCCGTCTTCCCACGAGCAAGCTCAGCAACATCGGGGTTCTTTTTCTGAGGCATAAGGCTTGAGCCGGTGGTATAAGCATCATCAAGCTCGATAAAGCCAAACTCTGCCGACGACCAGAGAATAAGCTCCTCGGCGAGGCGGGAGAGGTGCATCATAGCGATGCTCGCCGCCGCCTGATATTCGATGACAAAGTCGCGGTCGGAGACGGCATCAATACTGTTTTCGCTTATCTGGCTGAAGCCCAGCTCCCTGGCAAGGAATTCGCGGTCGATAGGATAGGGCACGCCAGCGAGCGCTCCGCTGCCCAGTGGCATGACATCTGCATGCTTTCGGCAATCATGGAAGCGCTCCACATCACGCCGCAGCATCTCGAAATAGGCGAGCAAGTGATGGGCGAATAGCACTGGCTGCGCCCGCTGAAGGTGTGTATAGCCAGGCATTATTTCGTCCTTATTCGCCTCCGCCAGGTCAAGGAGAGCCTTCTGTAACTCGATGAGCTTCTCGATAGTATTGTATATGGCCTCTTTGACATAGAGGCGCATGTCGAGAGCGATCTGGTCGTTCCTGGAGCGGGCGGTATGCAGCTTCTGACCTACCTCCCCGACCTTCTCGATGAGCCTTGATTCTATATTCATATGGACATCTTCCAGGTCATCACTAAAGGCGAAGATGCCCTGCTCCATCTCATCACGAATGGAGGTAAGCGCCATGACGATAAGCTCCGCCTCCTTATTTGATATGATGGCCTGCTTCGCCAGCATCCTGGCGTGGGCGATGGAGCCGGCGATGTCATGCTTATACAAACGCTTATCAAAGTCGATGGACGCGGTGTATTCCACCACCTTCTTCTCAACCTCCTTCCGGAAACGACCACGTAAAGGCTTCATGATTCCTCAATCCCCATTATCAACATCCACTATAAACCATAAACTAGGCATTTCATTAGATGGCAGCTCACTAATATGCCTAAAGCCCGGAGGCTTGGGCATACGCTCAAAGAAGTAGTCTGGACGTGAAACCCACATACTTATACCAATTGCATTTTTTGTCAAGAAACGAGTGTCAACATAAACAATGCTGTCAAGCTGCGTTTTCTTTGTAAATGGCGGATAATCTTGCAAAGAAACATCATCAATCAGCACGAAAAAACTGACTACACGCTCAGCGTTTCCCAGTTTGTCAAGGGGTAATTTTATCCAATTGCCACTGCCAATTTGAGCTACTGCTGGAGGCTCACATTCCAACGGCGAGAGCAATGGTTCCCTACTGATCCGAATTTCACCGCTTTGATGATACGAACTGTGGTATTTATAGTGCGGGCTCGAGATGCCGCATTGAATCTCCTTGCGTTTAAGACGAACTTTCGCCCAGCACAAGTCCCGAGTCCTCTTACCGTTTGTTGCTACTACCCGAACCTGGTACAACTGGCTCTTCTCAGTCTCAGGAATTTGCCCCAAGATTTGCCCTCCTCGGTCAATCGACGTAGTCCGCCTTGACTAAACCAGGAACCTCTTCTTCAGGTTGAATATCACCTCTTCGATATCCTCGCCTCTGCTTCTAGTCCCTCTAATAATCTGTTCAATTCTCTCGCGTTTATGTACATTAGAAAAGTCATCCAAATCTGTATAGTAGCCCATCCTCCTGCCCAGCCTGAAATTAAGCCTCTCCTCGGGCGGCATAGCCAAATACCTGCTAATAAACCCCAGCATCTTCTCTTTGTCTCCAGGTAATTGACCGTCAACCTCTTGTAAAAGATTCTCTATATGGTCGCTCGCCAGATAGCTGGTTACCTCGAGCCCTTGGATTAACTCCCCTATCTCCTCCACCACCTCATCATCGCTCAGCAGTTCAAAGTCGCCACTCTCATACTTGCGATACAGAGGTATGTCCTCCCGTATCGCCAGGCTTCTTAGCCTGATAAAATCGGGGTTTATCTCATTTAGCACCCGGGCAGTCTCACGAGGATGCTCCGCCTTCCATCGCCTGCCACCCAAGCCCGGCATTACATACTCACAAAGTGAAATCCCTGATTCAACTACCTTTCTTCCCCCATCAATATGCTCTACAGCGGTCACCCCCTTGCACACATAGCTTAATACCTCATCAGAACCGCTTTCCAATCCAACATGCAATCGGGTAAGACCGGCCTCATAAATCTCTTTCATCTCCCCAAGACTCTTCATAGACGCAGTCTTCGACCTGCCATATGAGGTAACCCTGGCTACACTGGGAAGCAGCTGCCTCAAGAACCTGAGTATCTCAGCAAGTTGTGGCGTTCTCATAATCAGGGCATCGGCATCTTGAAAGAAGACATTCTGCCCCCCAAAGTAAAGCCAGAGAGCCACAATCCGAAAGCTGTCGCTGATCGGATTCTCATACGCTGAAGCAGCTACTTGCCTGATGTTTCCTCCGTAGCCTTTGCTCCAAGATGTCTCCTTTATCTTGTCGGCAATGATTCTGACCGTCTCTATATCTCTTTTTATCTCCTCAACACTTCTTATCTGCAGTTTCTTTGTCCTATGGCTGGAACAGAACTCACAGCGGTGCCACGGACAGCCTCTGACAATCCTGAGCATCAGAGAATGAGCCTCGCTGGGGGGTCGCGACGGTCCCATCTCAAAAGTGAGCGCTGTCAACTCTCTAGTTTCCATGTCGATCTTCACGTTATCTGAGCCTTCAATGCGTTTTCGTGTTCATCTAGCGAGCTATACCCCAACTTGAGAGACATTTTCAGGTATCTCTCTTCCGCCAGGTTCTTCTCTTCCCTTAGGGCTTCTGTAATATCATAATAGTACAGGTCTAAAGTCTGGTCGGAATAGGTCTCCAGCTCGCTATGCAGGTATGTCTCGAAACCTCCAGCCTCACATACCTCCCCGCCACCGAGGATATGAGGATACTTACGGCGCGCTTCAGCCTGCCATTCACTCTCGATCTTCACAATATCATCTATTACTGGATTGAAATTCATGCAAGGTATTAAATCGTCCATTCTGGCATATTTCTCCGTAAGCAGGTTCCTTTCCTCCTGCACAGCTTGAAGCAAATCCTCGTTGTAGGACTCTAGAGTTGACTCGGACCAGGTTTCAAAAGCACTCCCCCTCATCAGCCTGAATCCACCCTCAGACTCCTGGCAGGCAGTCGGCGATAGAGTAGGGACTGTTTGGAACATGTCGAACTCCGATTTCAGGATCTGGTCGATTAGCTCGGCTTTCCTCTCCATCTTTTCATACCCCACATAATGCAGGCAATGAACCTTCACTCTTTATTTTTTATCTTCCCCCAATGGGTCATCAGTCTGCTCCACCCCCTGAATCTGAGCCTGTATCTTCACCGGAAGCCCCCAGATATGGATGAAGCCCAGCGAGGCGCTCTGATCGAACTCGTCGCCCTTATCATAGGTGGCAAGACGGAAGCTGTAAAGCGATTTGGGCGATTTTCGCCCTACCACACTAGCGTTCCCTTTTAATAGCTTTACGCGCACCGTTCCTGTAACATGGCGCTGCGTGCTCTCGACATAGGCAGCGATGTCCCGATGAAGGGCGGTGAACCACAGCCCGTTATACATAAGGTCGGCATACTCCGAAGCAACCTTCTCTTTGAAGCGCAACTGGTCCTTGGTGAGAGTCATCGCCTCCAGAGCTTTGTGAGCCACAAGGAGCGTGGTTGCCGCAGGTGCCTCATAGATCTCCCTTGACTTTATGCCGATAAGACGATTCTCTACATGGTCGATTCTCCCCACACCATGCTCGCCGGCAACCTGATTTAGCTCCTGAATCAGGGCCACGCCGTCCATCTCCCTGCCATCAAGGCTTATAGGAATTCCCCTCTCAAACCCAATCTCTACGTAGCAAGGCTTGTCCGGAGCATCCTTCGGCGAGCTAGTCCAGGAAAAGACCTCTTCAGGGGGCTCAGCCCACGGGTCCTCCAGAACCCCACACTCGATGCTCCTCCCCCACAGGTTCTCATCAATGGAATAGGGGCTTTCGGCAGTGACCGGAACGGGGATGCCATGCCTCTGGGCATAGGCGATGGTCTCCTCCCTGGTCATGCCCCATTCCCGAGCCGGGGCTATGATTTTTAGGTGTGGGGCAAGTGCGCAAACGGTCACGTCGAACCGCACCTGGTCATTCCCCTTTCCTGTGCAACCATGAGCCACCGCCGAAGCGCCCTCCTCAGCAGCAGCGTCCACCAGTAATTTGGCTATGAGCGGGCGACCGAGAGCCGTCGCCAGGGGATACTGCCCTTCATAGAGGGCATCAGCTCGGAGGGCGGGGAAAACGAAGTGCCTTACAAAAAGTTCTTTGGCATCGACCACCAGGGCCTTCACCGCCCCCACATTAACCGCCTTTTCTCGAATGGAGGGCATGTCCCTTTTTTCACCGCCCAAATCAGCGGTCAGGGTGACGACATCCATGTGGTAGTTCTCATTAATCCACCTGATGGCCACCGAAGTATCCAGTCCCCCACTATAAGCGAGCACCACCTTATCTGCCACTTGGCTTACCTCCAATCCGAAACCTCAACTGCTTCTGAAATGCTTCTCCAAGAAAGATGAAATCGGCGAGTTCACCCCAGGATGATCCCATGTATAGATATGACCTGGCGTTCTCAGATAAAAGAGGAAATGTCCTTCCTCAGGCCTATATGTAGGAATGCGCCCAAGATTGGCCCGGAATATCGTCCAAAGATCACCATTGCTCAGGCTGTCAGGAGCTATACCATTGCTAGTCATTGCCAGCGACCTATCCGACACCGCTTGGCGGTAATAAAACGGAATGCCGGTTTGGATACTATATACCCTATCATTGGCTTGCAAAAGCTTCATTGCTTGACTACCGACCATTGCTCCAGAGCTTTCACCCAGCAGTATAACTCTGATATCCTCAATATGCTCCGTCAGAAAACCTATTTGAGCAGCCAACGGCTTTCCTTTTGAGGGATAGGAACGAAACGTCTCTATGAGTTCTCTGCCAAAATTCCAGAAACCACCGAAGGTCCTCTCATATATCACCAGCATGTGGGTATAACCCAGCCTATCCAGCTCTTCTTCGATTCCCTCTAAGATACTTCCCCATTCGGGGCCGATCTCTTCATGCCCCTGACCACCCGAGTTAAAGATAAGAAGAACATCGTTGCCCACAGCTTCTGAGTATACTTCTAAAAGATTATCTACGAATATATCGTAATCCGCAGAGTTAGTGTCAATAAACTCCGATGCCAGACTATTGGCATCCTCCCTTACGTCCTCAGGTATTTCTACGACGCTTTGACCAGCATTTACAATACAAAGCTTACCCGGCGGACACGGGGAGAATAACAACCAGCCCACAGCGCCAAGTAAAACTATGATGACCCCCAGTATTATGGAAGATTTGAGAACCTTGCCCTTCATTTCCTCTCGGCGACGCGCAGCTAGTCCTGCGTCGCCACCATCTCCTTGCTCGCCCTAGCCAACACCCTCCCAAGGATGCCTACCGCCTCATCAACCTCTTTCTCCCCGATGATCAGCGGGGGCATAAAGCGAATGGCGCTCGGCTTTACTGCGTTAAGCAGCAAGCGCTCTTGAAGGCAAGCCTGCACCACATTTTCAGCAATGTCACTTGAGAATTCCATAGCGATAAGGAGGCCACGCCCTCTGACCTCAACGATAAAATCGTACTTCGCCTTTAGCCGCAGAAGGCGGGACATCAGGTAATTTCCTACGCTAAGGCAGTTTTCCACTACATTTTGCTCCAGAATATACTTCAAGGTAGCGAATCCTGCAGCGCAGGCAAGAGGGTTACCGCCAAATGTGCTGCCATGGTCCCCTGGGGCAAAGACAGAAGCTTTATCCTTTGCCAAAAAAGCACCAATGGGCACACCACCTCCCAACCCTTTGGCGATGGCCATGATGTCAGGCTCGATGCCAGACTGTTGATAAGCAAAAAGAGTTCCCGTCCGCCCCATCCCCGTTTGAATCTCGTCCAGTATCAAAAGAATGCCCCGTTCATCGCACCAGGCTCTAACTTCCTTCAGGTAATCATCAGTAGGGACGTTCACCCCACCCTCACCCTGGATCGCCTCCAGCATCACCGCGCAGGTTTTTCTCCCCGTCGCTTTCTTGATGGCATCGATATTGTCATACGCCACATTCAAAAATCCTTCAGGGAGCGGGGTATAAGACTCCTGGAATTTGGGCTGTCCCGTAGCTGCAACCATAGCCAGGGTACGTCCATGAAAGGAGTTCATCGTCGTAATAACTTCATAAGCACCGTCAATATGGAGCTTGCCATACCTGCGAGCCAGCTTCACCGCTCCCTCCGTGGCCTCGGCGCCACTATTGCAAAGGAAGACCTTGTCGAAGCAACTGTTTTCAACAAGTAGCTCGGCCAGGCGTATCTGTGGCACGCTATATACAAGGTTGGATGTTTGGATCAGGGTGTGTGCCTGCTCAGATATAGCTTTGGTTAATTCAGGATGCGAGTGACCCAGGACATCCACCGCCAAACCGCCGATGAAATCCAGATACCCCCTCCCCTCATCGTCCCATACCCTCGCCCCCTGCCCACGAACCAGTGTCACCGGCAGCCGCTTGAAGGTATTCATCAGGTATTTCCGCTCCAACTCCTGCCAATCCGTCATTTCCAACCCCTTTTCATACAATTGTCGTCCCGCTCCCTTTTCCGGCTATGGCTTCAACCAGGGCGTGAGGCTCCCGGCCATCGACGATCTGAGCGGTAGCCACGCTGGAAAGGGCACATAGACATGCCTCAACCTTTGGAATCATCCCCCCCATCACCACACCAGATTTGATAAGAGAGCTTACATCGCCGGCCGGTATGTGGGGAAACTGTTTTCCCGAACGGTCCATCACGCCGGCGACATCGGTGAGTAAGATAAGCCTAGCCGCCCCAAGGCCAACAGCCAGTTCACCGGCGGCGGTATCAGCATTGATATTAAGCTTTTCACCCTTCGCTCCAAGACCCAAAGGGGCAATTATGGGGATATAGCCCTCTTTTAGAAGAATCTCTATAGGCTCCGGGTTAATTCGTACCACCTCCCCCACATAGCCAAGCTTCTCATCCTTGATTTCTGCTTCGATGAGTCGCCCGTCAATGCCGCTCAAACCCATGGCTCTCCCGCCCAGCGACTGAATGGCAGCGACAAGGTCCTTATTGACCAGCCCGCAGAGGACAGCG
>DAOUVR010000030.1 GCA_030667555.1 Dehalococcoidia bacterium | reverse complement strand
AGGTGGTATGTGTTAGCGCTATCAGCAGCAACTCACACATTTGTGGCTGCTTTGTCATTCTCATGCATGCCAGTCCTGTTTAAAGAGATATCAGAAGACTTGGGCTTAAGCCTGGTGCAGATAGGTACCGTCTGGGGTATGGCCAGTCTGGCCGGCGTGTTTGTTGCCTTGATAGGCGGGTTGCTGGGCGACCGGTTCGGGGTGAAACTCGTCCTGGGCTCAGCCTGCCTCCTGTTAGGAATAGCCGGTGCGCTGAGAGGCCTGTCAGGCGGCTTTATCAGCCTTGCGACCACCGTCTTCATCTACGGTCTCGTAAGGGCGATCATACCAGTTAACGTGCATAAGACGGTCAGCATATGGTTCCAGGGTAAAAACCTGGGCTTAGCAAATGGTGTCGTTTCCATGGGTATGGGTATCGGGCTTATGTTAGGACCAATGATTAGTGCCACGGTGCTGTCGCCATTGCTCGGTGGCTGGAGAAATGTACTGTTCTTGTACGGAGCTGTCTCCGTCGTAGTAAGCATACTCTGGTTTCTATTCATGAAAGGGGCCCGCCAGGGTGACTCAACTGTTGGCTATACCAGCGCGGTGCCAATTCGCCAGGCGCTCTCGAGATTAATTCGTATCAAGAACCTGTGGCTCCTGGGATTCACTTTAATGTTTCGTAGGGGTTGTATCATTGGCATGGTAGGCTACCTGCCGCTATATCTACGGGAGCAAGGATGGGCGGTGGCCAGTGCTGATGGCACCCTGGCCGGCTTCTATGCGGTTAGTACGATGGCCGTCATACCACTGTCTCTATTGTCAGATAGACTTGGTTCAAGGAAAACGGTGCTTTTTGCAGCGCTCCTGACGGCTATTATAGGTGTAGGTCTGTTGCCAGTAGTTGATGGCATCATGGTATGGATCTTGATAGTGTTGGTGGGTATCTTTATGGATGGTTTCATGGCGGTTATTCTCACCATGGTGCAGGAAACAGAGGGAGTTGGGCCAAGATACTCCGGGACAGCCTTAGGGCTGGTTTTTACCATTTCCCAGCTTGGTGCCTTTATTTCTCCTCCCGTGGGCAACAGCCTGGCAAGTATCAATTCGGGCCTGCCCTTCATTTTCTGGGCAGCCCTGTCCATTGCACCATTAGCTACCCTGGCTTTCACCAAAGAGACGGGATGGAGAAGGATCAAAAACCTGACCTCAATAGAACAGTGCAAAGGTTCCGGCTAAGATAGTACTTTCTATCTTGACTATGCTGGCATGACTTTGTAGGCTTAGGCAGTCGAAATATAGCAGCGGAGGAGATAAATGGCTGGCAGGTTCGATGATCTTATCAAGAGCACCTTCGAAATCAGGGAAAACGAGGGCGAAGACAAGGTGATGAGCCTTCGGGAGGCGATCGAGCGCAATGTGAAGGCGGGCGCCAAAATCCACATTGGCACCACACACTGCTGTCCCCTTGCCGCCGTCCTGGAGATTGCCAGGCAATTCTACGGGAAGAAGCCCCACTTCACCCTCATTGTGAGGGGAATCAGGGATACATCGGTGATCCTGATCCACATGGGACTGGTGAAGAAGGTAATCACCACCTTTTCGGGGAATGTCTACCCTTCGTATGGCCCCAATCCAGTGGCCCAAAGGGCTTACGGGAGAAAGGAGGTAGAGCTGGAGGACTGGTCCATCCTTACCTTCCCGCTGATGCTGATGGCAGGGGCTCTGGGGGTAGGTTTCATGCCCACTAACTCTATCATCGGAAGCACGATGGAAGAGGACAACAAGGAGTCCTTCACAGTAATTGACGACCCCTTTGGCAGCGGGAGGAGGATTGGTCTCCTCAAGGCGCTTAATCCCGACCTTTCCATCGTGCACGGGCTCGCTGCCGATAGGGCGGGGAACACCATCCTCACCCCGCCTTACAGCGAGAGCCTTTGGGGAGCTAAAGCGAGCACCGGGGGAGCGGTGGTCACTGTAGAAAGACTGGTCTCCACTGACTTCATCAGGGAACATTCTCATCTGGTGAAACTCCCCGGGTACATGGTGAATTCGGTGTCGGTGGTGCCCCTGGGGGCTCACCCCGGCGGCGTGTGGAATCAGGGGATGGAGAAGTTTGAGGCTTATGCCGAGGACTATGCCTTCATGACTGAGTTCACCCGTATCTGCGGCGACCCCGAGGCTCTGGATGCCTGGATCAAGGAGTGGGTACTAGACTGCCAATCCTTCGAAGAGTATAAAGCCAAATTGGGGTACGACAGGATCCTGTTCCTCAAGGGCAACGCCGACAGAGACGCCTGGAGGTATCAGCTAGACGCGCTGGAGGGCATGATATCCGAGAGCGAGGAATATAACGCTACCGAGATGATGGTGATAGCCGCAGCCCGGGAGACACGAGATAGAATACTTCGCAGCAATTACAAAACAGTGCTAGCTGGGGCGGGGACCGCTAACCTGGCTGCCTGGCTGGCCAAGTATCAGCTTCAAAAAGAGGACTACATCGTTGAACTCATGGTGGAGCTGGGGTACTACGGGAATGCCCCCCGCCCTGCGGAGCCCTTCCTGCTCAACTTCGGCAATTTCGCCACCTGCAAGATGCTAACCGAAACACTGGACACCCGGGGGGTGTTCGCCTGCGGCGCCACCAATAAATGTATCGGAGTTCTGGGAGGGGGACAGGTGGATAGATATGGAAATATCAATTCCACCAGGATCTCCGAAGACCTGTATCTCACAGGCTCGGGGGGCGCCAATGACGTGGCCAGCGGAGCCAGGGAGGTAGTATTAGTAATGCAGCAATCTCAGCGGCGCTTCGTGGAAAAGGTGGCCTATATCACCGCCCCGGGCGACAGGGTGAGGACGCTGGTCTCCTCGCTGGGAGTTTTCGAGAAGCTGGATGGCGATGAGGAGTTCACCTTGACCAAGTACTTTGCCAACTCAGGCTTCTCGTCCAAGGAGGAGGCTGTCAAGAATATCAAAGAGAACTGCGGCTGGGATGTGAAGGTTTCTGAGGATGTGAAGGAGGTCCCCGTTCCCACTCTGGAGGAACTTAGATTACTCAGGGTTTTCGACCCCAAGAAAAACTACATCAGGTAGAGCGGCGTTTTGAGGGTAAGCCCGCCATCGTGCCCTATGGCTCTATTCAATATACGAGATAGGGTCTGAAGCGATGTTGGGATCAAAGGCTCTCTTGAGCTTTCGCATCCAGTCCTGATAATTAAAACATGCTGGACCGTACACATTGACTGCTTGCTTAGGGAGAGCGCCTATGGGCTGCCCAAGGCTTCCTTTCAGCACTGCCTCGTCTGCTTCAGCAATATATTCCACCGCCCCCTTTGCCGACTCAGGGTCCGACGGGTCATACATAAATAGCTCTTCCAGATGCCCGAATCGGCCCTGCTCATAGGGCCCTCCCCAGGCGTTATCAGCGAGGTCGTCCACAACCACACCCTTTTCTATGTACTTCTTCTTTATCTTCTCCCCCATTTTGGCGCCGGCCACTGCCGCATCCCAGGCAGTAGGCGCTCCAAAGGAGGTATGAAAGGTACATGCCAGTTTGAATATGAGCGCTTGGCGATCCGCCTTGAGCATGAAAGAAAACCCCAGCTTTTGAACCTCGGGGTCTTGTGTTAGTGAGGGGATCCAGCCTCCGGTTTCAGCCAGGATCTCACGTAAAGCCTTCTCCTGATATTCGATCTCCCTCAGTGAACCGCCAGCCAATACCAGCAGGAAGGCATGCTTAAACTCTTGCATTATCTCGTCCGCCATCCCTGATTGCCGAATTTGGGCATATTCGGCTGAGGACCTTGCTAGAAGCAGGGGTACCAGGCCTGGAGGCAACTGCCTGCCCATTACGTATCCTATTTCAGCCTCACAGATCTTGTATGTGGCATCGGCGAAGCTGTCCCAGTTGGGAAAAGCGATAGCGCAAAATCTGAAATTATCTGGCACCGACGTTCTGTATTCAGGTGTCACACCTTGCATCGGTAATACCGGCGGACCATGCCAGGGATAAAGCTTGACCGCACATTTGGTGAATACCCCCATAGCCCCCATGGCTCCTAAGAAACCCCTCATTACGCCCCTGAGGCTGAGGCCTGGTCCGTCTCCGCAAAACCAACCAGCTCCTGAACCTAACGAACCCAGCCTCAGGATATCACCTGTGGGCAACACCCATTCCACCGCCAAAGGATTACGGGCACTGTAGCCCATAAAAATCCCCGATAGCCCGTGTCCACACAGGGATGTGCAGCTTGCCAGAGGGGAAAAGTTGGCTCCAGCTCCTACGATGTGGCAGTTCAGTCCCCTCTTCATCGCCTCGACCTGAAGCTGTGCACCTATGACATACGGCTCCACCACCGCATACATGTTCTTCTCATCGATATCCAGGATCCGGTTCATCCTTCTCAGGTCAAGCTGGATGGTGCCAGCACCACTAACTGCGTTCCACACGCCCCAACCTGTACTGAGGGCCTTGTATTTCACCCCGTACCTGTTACACGTTTTAACTATTGCTTGAACCTCCTCGGTGCTTCCCGGTAGAACCACCGCCCCGGGTCTGGCGCAGAACTTGGTCCCCGTCTCAGTCTCCGCCAGATACTGGAAAGCATAGGTATCGAGGATCACCGGCTCATCAGAAATGTTCTCCGAACCTACGATATCTTCCAGCACCTGGTAGACATTTCCAGTTAATGCCATCTCCGAACACCTCCCTTAAATTCCCCAAATCTTCATAGCTCCTGCTACTATTCCTCTGGTTCTATATAGAAGGTAGCATCTGCAGAAAAGTTGGGGTCAAACGCCTTCTTTATCCTTCGCTGCCAGACATGGTAGTTGCTGCAGGCTGGGCCGTATATATCATGAGCTTTGGGGCCCAGGCCCCCCCTCGCCAGCTCCCAGATAGCCAATCCCGGAGCCTGTTTCGCGGTCAGAAGCGAAGTTTCCTCTATGAATTCGGCCGCTCCCTTTGCTGACTCGGGGTCAGCCGGATCGTACATGAAGAGTTCCTCTATATGCGCGAAGCGACCGTGCTCGTTCATCTCCGCCCCCCAGGCCCACTCCGCCCCATCGTCAGCAATCACGCCTTTTTCTATATATTTCTTCTTTATCTCCTCCCCTAACCTGGCATGCACCATAGCAGCATCGCAAGAGGTCTCGGCACCAAACGATGTGCCGAAGCTCCCCGACAGGCGGAATATCGCCGAGTTTCCATCCACCTTGATCATCATGCGGAACGTTGTTTTTTGACGCTCAGGGTCTTGCGTTGGCGACGGAATCCAGCCCCCGGTTTCCGCCAGGATCTCCTGTAGAGCTCTCTCCTGATATTCAATCTCCCTTAAGGAATGGGCGCCAAGTATCAACTGGAGGGCGTACCTGAACTCCTGCATTATCTCGTCGGCCATGCCCGATTCTCGAATCTGAGCGTATTCAGTAGGCGACCTCGCCGCCATCAATGGCACGATACCAGCGGCAATTTGTTTACCCATTACATAGCCTATCTCGGCCTCACCGATCTTATATGCGGCGTCAGCGAAGCTATCCCAACTGGGAAAGCTAAGCACGTAGCACCTGAAGTTTTGCGGAATTGCGGCAACATGGCCTGGTGATACTCCTTCGAAATGCATTTGACGGGGGCCAGGCCACGGATACAGCTTGACCGCACACTTGGTGAATATGCCGAGTCCCCCCATGGCGCCATGGGTCCCTCTCATTATTCCTCTGAGGCTAAGCCCAGGCCCGTCTCCGCAAAACCACCCCGCTCCACAACCCAGGGAGCCAAGCCTCAAGATATCCCCGGTTGGTAGAATCCATTCCACGGCCAGGGGGTTGCGGGCGTTATAGCTCATGGAGATTCCAGACAGTCCCATTCCGCTCATTGAAGTGCAGCTTGCCAGAGGCGAAGTATTGGCACCGGCCCCAATTATGTGGCAGGTTAAGCCCCTCTTCATCGCCTCAACCTGAAGCTGCGAGAATATAACGTATGGTTCCACCACCGCATACATATTCTTTTCATCTATCTCCAGGATCCGGTTCATTTTTCTCAGGTCTACCTGGACGACGCCTTCATCTCCTGGCGCATTCCACGGACCCCAACCTGTGCTGAGGGCCTTGTATTTCACCCCGTATCTATTGCACGCCCTTACTATGGCCTGGACCTCCTCTGTGCTTCCTGGCATAACTACAGCTTCAGGCCTGGTGAAGAATTTGCTATCGGTAACGGTTTCCGCCAGCCACAGGAAGGCGTATGAATCCAATATCACAGGCTCTTCGGAGATGTTCTCCGGACCTACGATATCTTCCAATATTTGGTAGACATTTCTTGTTAGTGCCATCTCATCCCCCTAAAGTTCTCAAAGCGCTTCGAGAAGAAGTTCCACTATGTTATATAGCTTCATCTTCTCGCCGTCTTGCTCCAGAGCATCCCTGAAGTTTCTCTCGCACCACGGACAGGCAGTCACCAGTGCTTCAGCTCCGGTTGCCTCCGCCTCCTCTATCCGTTCCTTCGCTGTCCACAGGGCAAAGTCGGGATAGGCCTCCTTTACCCCTCCGCCAGCGCCGCAGCACCAGGCATATTCCTTGATGCGTTCCATCTCGACAAGCTCGAGGCCAGGGATACTTTTAAGCACATCCCGCGGCGGCTCATATATGCCATTTGTGCCCCGTCTGAACTCCTTCGGGGGATCCTGGATAACGATTTGTCCCAGGACTTTCCTCTCCACACCTTCCCACGGTATGTATGCCTCCGATAATCTCCCCAGGTGGCATGGGTCGTGGTAGGTAACCTGCAACGGGACCTTCCTGGTCGGTTTCAGCTTGCCCTCTTTTATCAAGCGGTCAAGGTACTCGGTGATATGCAGCACCTCAAAGTTCATCGTTTTGCCTACCTTTGGATAGTGGTATTTGAAGGTGCCATAGCAATCGGAGCAAGAGGTTACCACCGTGCGCACACCGGCGGTATTCCAGGTTTCTATATTATGTTCGGCATATTTGGTGAGCTCTCCGCGATAGCCCATCTCGTAGGCCCTACCCCCACAGCACGCCTCCTCCTTCCCTGAAATGCCAACATCAACACCGGCCTTTTTCAAAAGGGTCACCGCCCCTCGAGCTATGCCCCACAGGTCCTGGTCAAAAGAGTACCTGCAGCCGGCGAAATAGAGGACATCGGCCTTCTCCCTGGTGATATCCTTGACATCCAGGCCTTCGGCCCATTTGCCTCGCTCAGCTTTCAGCTTGCCCATGGGGTTGTCATCATTCCTCAGGCTCTCGATCATCACCATGTGGGCTGGCAGAAGCTGGCCATCCTCGACACATTTAGCCCTCAGTTCCAGCATCACCTCAAGCGGTTCCAGATCCCTGGTAACCTTGCACGACACATCGCAGGCACCCCCCATCTGGCATTGATACACTATCTCCAGAAACTTGTCCGAGTAATCTATTCTACCGTCCAATAGCGATAGCGCAGCGATTAGCTTTCCGCCCGCCGAGTAGGCATGGAAATTACCCCACACCATGCTAGGGCAGACATTGGAGAACCTCCAGCTCTTTATTTGTGCCAGCGGCGGCCATTTGCACAGTGAGCATCGGCTGCACCTTTGCATATCGTTTCGATAATCCAGTAGCGCCATTTCCTTCACCTCTCTAAAAGCATAGTTTGCCGGGATTCATGACATTATTTGGGTCAAAGATGCCCTTGACCTTCCTTGAAGCAATGGCGGATTCGGCATCTCGTCTGTAGGCCATGTCGGCCCATGGGCCGTAGGGTCTGGAGTAGAAAGCCCCCAGCTTTATCAGATTTTCGCTGGATGAAGTAAAGAGAGTACGAACCCTATCCACCTCTTTGGGATTGTTTGGATCGCAGGCAAGATTGAACTCGCAGTGGCAAGCGCGCCCCTGCATTTGTGGCTGCAGGTAGATACCGATATCTGTACTGGGGTATCCAGTTGCCTCCGCCATCTGATACATGGCCCCTATGAACTCCGGGGTTCTATCAAGCGTTGTCAGGAAGAAGATGTCGTGGCATCCCCCCTTGAACCTGAGCTTCCAGTAGGGCTCCCCCGAAGGTTTCGATAGTGCCTTCGATACCTCTCGCGCGGAAGTCCCCGGGACTGCGCTCACCGGCTCGACACCAAATTGCTGGGCGATGTCCATGATATCCTTCTCTTGATATTCAATCCTCTCCTGGGGCAGCCTCTCATAGCCAGCAATACCGATTATGAGAATCCATGGCGGCAGGCCTTCCCTCAGCGACCTGATCTGATCGGCATCCTCTCCGAGGAGCGCTGCTAGATTGAAGCTGTTCAACAGGAGCAATTCGTCTCCCAACCTGGCCCTGAGAAGCCTATAGGCGAAGTCGATTAGCCCCTCGAGCCTGTCAGATGGTACCAGGAGCAGCTTATGAGCCTGAGGCAACAACTCACATCTCACCGAAGCCCAGGTGACGATGCCCATAGTGCCCTGGGCCCCTTGAATAAGTCTGAAGAAGTCGACCTGAAACGGACCCATGGGGTTAGTCTGCGCCTGCCCCGATGCCCACTGGTCTTCAATAGTGCCGGGCCCAGCCGCTTCGCCGGTGCGGAACAGGTCGCCGGTGCCAAAGACAACCTCGGTACAGAGCAAGGGGTCAGAGATGTCCCACTGATACTTGGGTATGATGGTGGGCTCCCTCTCGAGGAGGCTACCTATCACCGACTTTGAGCTCCGTGGAGCCAGAGGCATGGGCAGCCTCAGGCCCTCTTTCTCCAACTCGGGCTGTAGTTCACCGAAGGTTAGCCCCGGCTCAACCATTGCTACTCTATTTCTGCGGTTAATCCTTATGATCCTTTTCATCTGGCTGAGGTCTACGACAGCCCCTCCCAGGGTGGGGATGGTATCGCCCCGAAAGCGCGGGGGCCCAGAGCTCACCGGTATGAGGGGCATACCGCTATTATTGGCCCATTTCACGATCCCTTGCACATCCTCAGCATTCTGGGGCTTTACCACATATTGGGGCTTCATGGCACGAACAAAGCTCATGTCCCTGGAGTATGATTCAAGGTTCTCAGGGTCATCGAAGACATATTCAGCGCCGACGATCGCTATTAATTCCTCTTTTTCTGACATCCCGTGCCTCCTTTTCACTAGTTTAGACGATTTTAGCCTCCCTGAGCTTAAGGGCTAGATTTGCTCCCTTTTCTTCCTCGGTTTCGCCATCTATGACTTCACATCTCGCTTCCTTGTGCGGGATGTATAGCTTGAGCATTTTTGTTCGACCCGTCGGGGGTGATGTGAAGCCGAGGTCCTGGCACCTCCAGACAGCGATCGGTTTCTTTTGAGAAGCCATAAGCTGTTGCAGAGGAACGCTCCGCAGTTCGCCCAGTTCATGGCTCACTGTAACCAGGGCAGGTAGCGGTGATTCGATCACCTCATAGCCATCCGACAACACGCGCTCAACCGTTACCTTGCCATCATCGACTTCCACGTTTCGGGCTGTGGTAACAGCGGGTATGCCCAGAATCTCGGCAATGCCGGAACCCACTTCCCCGGCGTTGGTATCCGCTGCCATCCTTCCAGTCAGGATGAGGTCATATTTGCCAATTTTGTTTATGGCGGTGGTT
>DAOUVR010000009.1 GCA_030667555.1 Dehalococcoidia bacterium | reverse complement strand
ATGTCGTTCTGCTCAGAGTTTGCGACCCACCTATCATTTCCTCCGATTACCCAGAGGCAATTATGCCCTTGAGCTGGGAGGAGCATGTAGAGCAGCAAATGGCCTGGTGTAAGCGTGCGAGTGAGAATTACTTGGCAAGAGTGGAGAAGCAGCTTGAGGATGCTAGCCTAAAGGTGCGTTCAGAAGTGCTGGTGAGGAAGCCCCCATTGGGCAACCCCGCAAATGAGATCATTGACTATGCCAATAGAAATCCTTTCAATCTCATTGTAATGGCAACCCACGGTCGCTCTGGCATCAGCCGGTGGGCCTACGGCAGTGTCGCCGCAAGAGTACTGCTAGGGGTATCCAGCCCACTCCTTCTGGTGAGGCCGCAATAATCCCCGCGGTGTTCACTACAAGCCAAGGTGTGTGACATGCTCAAATCTTTACATGAAGATTGTCGCCTCCAGACGCTTTGTTAGACAGCGACTACTTCTTCGATCTCAGGCAGTTCCTCCCTCAGTATCCGCTCGATGCCATTCCGCAAAGTCATAGTCGCCATGGGACAACCCTTACAGGCGCCGGTAAGCCTCAGCGAGACCACGCCATCTTTCACATCCACCAATTCCACATCTCCCCCGTCAGTCTGTAAAACGGGCCTTATACGATCAAGCGCTGTTTCTACCTTCTCTCTCATCGTCACTCCTCCCTTTCGCCTGGAGATACCGCTCTCCAGTAGTCAATCACAATTATCTTAGATGATGCGATAGTCCTTGTATGCAACTTTTGTCTCATTCCATGCTCCTCAAACTCCCAGGACTGATGCAGAATTTATGCACAGATAAACGGCCTAGAAACAATGAAAAGACCGGTATCGTGCTGCCCTGTAGCGACGTATATGACGTATAGCCCTGATCGGCTCCGTTCTTTGAATCTCTCAACGAGCACTCAATATGGAAAGGCGCACGTTCTATGCGTTAGCAGGTCAGAACAAGTCGTTTGCTCTAAACAGCGCTGCTGTGTTAGCGTCAACTCAAGCCCTCCCATTGACACAACATCACACGATGTTGTATAGAATCATTAGAACCAATCTGGATTAGGAAAGGGGTAAACATTTGGACGTAGTAGAAGCTATACGGACACGGAAGAGCATAAGAGGATTTAGGCCCGATCCGGTTCCCAAAGAGGTGCTCAGAAAGATCCTGGAGATAGCCATAAGAGCGCCCTCAGGAGTGAATGCCCAGCCGTGGGAGATCACCGTTGTCGCCGGGGAGGCCTTAGAAAATATCAAGCGGGGCAATGTTGAGATGGCAGCGTCTGGAGCGATACCGGGTCAAGACATGCGGGGCCAGGCCCGTGAGGGCGTTTACAAGCAGCGCCAAGTAGACCTGGCCATCCAGATTTTCCAGCTCATGGGCATAGCCAGGGAAGACAAGGCTAAGAGAGCAGAATGGATACAAAGGGGCTTCCGTTTCTTCGATGCGCCGGCTGCCATCATCCTATATGTAGACAAGTCACTGGGCGAATCAGGCCCCCTGATGGATATCGGCAGCCTCTCGCAGACTATCTGTCTCGCCGCACTGAACTACGGCTTGGGCACTTGCATCGAGGGCCAAGGGGTAATGTTTCCCGACGTAGTAAGGAAAAACACCGGCATACCCGAGTCCAAGCGCATTATTATCTGCATCGCTATTGGCTACCCAGACTGGGACTTTCCAGCAAACAAACTGGAGACCAAGCGTGAGCCGGTGGAAAACATTGCCACCTGGTGTGGCTTCGACTAGGCGTCTTAGTCATCTACCAGGTAAACTATCAAGCCACAAACCACGATACGATATCGGTCGCCATCTCGTCCCAGGACTTGCAGTGCGGGCGTAAGTCAGGGTAAAGTTGTCGTAGAGAGAAGTGCAAAACTACAATTGGCTTCATCCTCAGGATATTGCAGTAGGTTGTCCGTGTTGACACGTTATGAAATAAAGGGGGATATCTAGCATGTTGAGTGTAGAAGAAGCCATCCAGCAGCGTCGCAGCATCCGCGGCTTCAAGCCCGACCCAGTCTCACAGGAGATGATTCTGCAGATGCTGGAGGCGGCTCGCCTAGCGCCCTCAGGCAGCAACCGTCAGCCGTGGCGCTTTGTCGTTGTAACCGACGCTGAGGAAAAGAAACGGCTGCGCCAGATATGCTTGGACCAAGCCTTCATTGAGGAAGCAGCGGTAGTCTTCGTGGCCTGTGCCGACCTTTCCGCCTACTCCAAAGAGGCAGGTCTGCGACGCAGCCAAGAATTCATTGACTTCAGGGTGGAGCTATCCGGGGGTTTTGCTAAGGCACTAGAACGTTTTGCTGATCCCGAAGTTAGGAAGCTTGCCGAGTCTGCACCAGAGACCGATTTACGAACGGTTATTGCACCAGCCACAACCAATACATATATCGCCACGGAACATCTGGTGCTTATGGCCACGGCCCTGGGACTGGGCTCGTGCTGGGTAGGAGCCATAACGGACTATGAGGCAGTCAAGACCCTCCTGGGCCTTCCTGAGAACGTCGTGGTAATAGCTCTGGTAACGGTTGGTTACTCCAAATCCGTGCCGCCACCACGGCCACGCCTCTCGTTGGAGGAGATACTGCTGCGGCCTCTTCCTAGCGCTACATAGCTTCGGTTTGCCCAACAAGGTTAGGTAAACCATAAGAACATACTTCCTTTGTGGGAATGCCCCTGATCTGGCAAATATGGGCACAGAAAAACATTGCATGGGAGTAGCAAAAATGCAAGAACATACACCGACTTACGATGAGGCGCTATCACTGCTCAAAGAGTTCAACGAGAGCGACAGCTTGCTGAAGCACGCTTATGCCGTTGAGGGAGCGATGCGCTATATAGCGAGGAAGATGGGCCAAGATGATGAGAAGTGGGGAATTGTTGGTCTGGTTCATGACCTTGACTACGAGCGTTTTCCCGACCAGCATTGCAAGAAGTCCAAGGAGGTTCTCGAGGAACGGGGATGGCCAGAGGAATATGTTCGGGCGGTGGTCTCTCATGGCTGGGATGTATGCAGTGACATTGAGCCCGAAACAGATATGGAAAAGACATTATATGCCGTTGATGAACTGACAGGGCTTATCAATGCAGTAGCGATAGTAAGACCATCGAAAAGTGTAACCGACCTGGAGGCAAAGTCGGTGATGAAGAAATGGAAGGACAAGTCATTTGCTGCTGGCGTCAACCGTTCGGTGATTGAACAGGGAGCTGCGATGTTGGGAGTGGAGTTGAGAGAGCTAATCACCGATGTCATTATGGGCATGCGCGAGGTAGCTGATAAGATAGGGCTATAACTTCGCCAGTCAACGAAAAGCCAGGTTGTGCACAAATCTGGCGACACATACCATTTCAATGTTGAGCAGAGTTAAGTTGACATAACTTCACTCCGAACAACTGCTCTTATTACGGGCAGTGAACGCTCTCCAAGTTGACTTTGTCTCCACACAGTGCGAAACTGAAAAGGTGGCTCCTGTCAGCCTTTTCTTTATCTTCGGGACCTCCTTTGTTGTCGGCCTCTCCGGAGCGGTGATGCCAGGGCCATTGCTGGCGCTCAACATCAGCGAGGCAGCCCGCCGCGGATTCTGGGTAGGGCCACTTCTGGTGGTGGGCCACGCCAGCATAGAACTTGTGCTGGTGATAGCCTTGGCCTGGGGGCTGAGCCAATTCCTGGGCAGCAGTCTCGTTGCCGGTATAATCGGGGTGGTCGGGGGACTGTTCCTGATGTGGATGTCTTTCTCCCTGTTTCGACAGGCGCGTCATCAAGTACTACCTGTAGGGGCTAATCCGCAGGGTGGAAATTCCACCTGCAGACTTATTCTGGCTGGCGTTCTGGTGAGCGTAGCCAATCCCTTCTGGTTATTGTGGTGGGCAACCGTAGGAACCACCTATTTATTGTGGTCCCTGACAGTGGGGGTGATCGGGGTAGCGCTATTCTATGTAGGCCACATCCTCTCGGATCTAGGCTGGTACAGCCTGGTATCCCTGCTCATCGCCAAAGGGCGGCGTCTAATGAGCAACAGGGTATATAGAGGGCTTCTGGCTGTATGTGGTGTCGCCCTTGCCGGCCTGGGGTGCTACTTCCTGGTCTCTGGGACTCTCTTCCTCACCAACGGGTAGCGTATCTTGGAGAATACTGGTAAGCTTTCCGAAAACGATATTAAAGAAACGGACATCCTTCTTGTAAATTAGCCCAAAAATTTGCCAGGAAGTGCAACCATGGTATATAGTTGCACTTGTCAGGAAAAGTTGCTATAATCCTGCCTCAGTAAGCTATGATGCTACTATAAGGCATCCATGACAGGAGCTAGACCAAGGCGAATATCTTTTGAAAGGGGGGACAACTTAATGAAAAAGGTCGTATTCATTGCCCTGGCGCTGATACTGGTCATAGGTATCACGCCCCTCATGGCATGCGGGGGCGAAGAAGGTGAGACAACAGAGGAATATATAATTGGCGCTGTTTTGGCCCTAAGCGGTCACGGTTCGAGTCTTGGTGAGCCTGAGAAGCAGACACTAGAGATGCTGGAGGACGAGCTGAATGCCGCCGGTGGCATTGATGGCAAGAACATCAAAGTCATCATCTACGACACCGAGACTGATTCAACCACCGCTATAATCGCAACCAAGAGACTCATCGAACAGGACAATGTGCTGGCAGTCATGGGCGCCACCACTTCAGGAGTTAGCATGGCGATGCTAGACACGATCACCGATGCGCAAGTGCCGCTGGTATCTCTCGCCGCCTCTGATGAAATCATCCAGCCGGTGGAGCAGCGCTACTGGATTTTCAAGACGCCGCAGACCAACTCCCAGGTAGTAGGCCGTCTCTATCAGTACCTCGAGTCACAGGACATCGATGAGGTCGCCATCATATCGGCAACTGACGGCTTCGGAGTGCTTGGCCATGGCGCCTTGGTTGGCGAAACCGAAAACTGGGACATTACCATCGTGGCTGACGAGACGTTCGACCCCGATGACACCGACATGACAACGCAATTGACTGTAATCAAGGGGTATACTCCCGAGGCAGTGATATGTTGGGGCACAGACAAGGGTTCCTCCGTGGTCGCCAAGAACATGCAAACTCTTCAAATGGACATGCCGCTGCTGATGAGCCATGGTATTGCCAGTATGGACTTCATCGACGCGGCGGGCGACGCGGCCAACGGCGTCATCTTTCCCGTCGGCAAGCTCCCTGTAGCTGAGCTGCTACCTGACACCGACCCGCAGAAGGATGTTCTTCTGGAGTACAAGGCCGACTTCGAGGAGCTCTACGGTGAAGGGTCTGCTGATACATTCGGTGGACATGCGTGGGATGCCTTCAAGCTGGTCACCAACGCTATCCAAGATCTAGTGGATGAGGGCGCTGACGTGACCAGCGCCGGCATCAGGGATAAGCTGGAGACCGCCCAACTCACTGGTATCAGTGGCGTTTTCCACATGTCGGCGACCGACCATCTGGGTCTAGGGCCTGATGCTCTCACCCTGGTAGAGATCGTGGACGGCGAATGGACCTCAGCCGAATAGTAACGAGCAAGCCTAGCCGAGCTTCTACTACAATCTAACAGATGGCCACCTGGCAACTGGTTCAGTATTTGGTGACCGGGATCACGGTGGGTAGCATATATGCCATCGTTGGTCTCGGTTTCACCATAATCTACAGTGTGACTGGAATAATCAACTTTGCCCAGGGCGAGTTCGTCATGCTGGGCGGGATGATTGCCTTTAGTCTCATTGGTCTCGGTTTCCCCATGCCCGTGGCCCTGATACTAGCGGTCGTGCTGGTTACTCTCGTGGGAATAATCTTCAACCTTGTAGCCATCCGCCCCGCTGGACGTGCTTCTACCATCACTCTGATCATTATCACCATCGGCGGAGCGCTTTTCATACGTGCCGTGGCGGGGCTGTACTGGGGCAGGGACGCCGTGGCGCTCCCTCCTTTCACCGGCGATGAGTCTCTTTCGTTCCTCGGCGCTTACATTTTACCTCAAAGCCTGTGGGTGATCGGCATAACTGCGGTGCTCATGGTGGGTGTCTATCTTCTACTGAACCGGACGCTTGTGGGCAAGGCACTCAAGGCTGCCGCCATTAACAGGCGAGCGGCGGCCCTGGTGGGCATCGATGCCCGCATGATGTCACTTGTCAGCTTCGCGCTGGCTGCCGCCACAGGGGCTGTTGCCGGAGTAGTCATCGCCCCGCTCAGCTATGCATCCTACGATATGGGCATCATGCTGGGTCTTAAGGGGTTCGTGGCTGCCGCCATGGGTGGCTTCACCGGAGTATGGGGTGTATTCCTCGGGGGCCTGGGCCTGGGCCTGGCAGAATCGCTGGCGGCAGGCTACATATCATCGTCCTATAAGAATGCCATCGCCTTGATATTCCTGTTCGCCGTCCTCCTTATCCGCTCTCGCAGACTAATGGTTGGAGAAGAGGGGGCATGATGCCACACTTCATTCGGGGCCGAGGGAAGATGCTGGCCATAGCTACCTTGGTCGTTCTGCTGAGTATTGTCCCTCTACTTGGTAACAACTACTACACCAGCGTCCTCCTCATAATCGGCATCCACGCCATTGTTACTGTAGGCCTCTGCCTGCTCATGGGTTACACCGGACAGGTCAGCCTGGGCCACGCCGCATTCTATGGCATCGGTGCGTATATAGCCGCCATCCTGAGCAAGACCTATCATGTCGATCCATGGCTGGCAATGGTAGTGGCAATTATCGCCACCGCTGCCTTCGCCTTCGCCATAGGCTTTCCAGTGTTTCGCCTTCGCGGCAACTATCTGGCGATGGCCACCCTAGGCCTGGGCATCATCATCTGGATACTCTTCCGCGAGTTGGACTGGATTACCGGCGGTCAATCGGGCTTCCTCGATATACCAACCCTGTCTATCGGTGGATTCGCTTTCGATAGCGACTTCAGATTCTACTATCTGGTGTGGGGCTTCTGCCTGGCGGTGATGTTCATCTCTCAGAACATTGTTGGTTCAAGGATGGGCCGAGCGATGCGAGCCATCCGCGACAGCGAGAGCGCTTCTCAATCTCTGGGCATTAACGCAACTCTGGTAAAGGTAAAGATTCTCGCCCTTTCCGCTGCCTATGCCGCACTGGCAGGCAGCCTTTATGCCTATTATGTAGGATTTATCGATCCACCGCCATTTGGCTTCCTGTTCTCAATACGTTTAGTAGTGATGGCCGTTGTCGGCGGGCTGGCCAGTATTTGGGGCGCTATCTTCGGTGCAGCCAGCGTCCGTTTGCTGACCGAGTTCTTGCATCCCTTTGGGGACATCGACGTGGTACTCTTTGGGTTGATTATAGTGGTAGTTATGATCCTTTCACCCCAAGGGGTCATCCGAGGGCTGGGAGATCTCTGGCGAAGAATATCAAGAAGGCTGACACCAAGTTAGGTGATTTATGGCTGACATCCTGCAAATGAAGGGACTAACCAAGGCCTTCGGCGGTGTGATTGCCGTCAACGAACTCGACCTGGAAATCCACGAAGGTGAGATCATCGCTATAATTGGACCCAACGGGGCGGGAAAAACTACGCTGTTTAACCTCATCGCTGGCGTTTTCTCTCCCACCAGAGGCCAGATATTCTTCCATGGGCAGGATTTGGCCGGTACCAATGACTACCAGAGGGCGCGAATGGGTATAGCCCGTACCTTCCAGGATGTTCGCCTCTTTGGTAATATGTCCGTGCTGGATAATGTTATGGTCGGCCTTCACTCGAGGAGCAAATATGGCATGCTAAGCGCCGCTTTTCGATTGCCACAGGGGCACCGCGAGGAAGCTAGTATAAGACTCACCGCAATCAACACTCTCAATCTGGTTGGCCTGGGGCAGCGAGCCGATATCAATGCCTCCGAGCTTACCTTCGGACAGCAGAAGCTGGTTTCTATTGCTCGGGCTCTGGCCACCAAGCCACGCGTCATTATGCTCGATGAGCCCGCGGCCGGCTCCAATGTCCTGGAGACGCAGGAGATCTCGGATCTCGCTAAGCGCATCCTGGAAATGGGGATAACCGTGATACTGGTAGAACATGACATGCGTTTCGTCATGGGAACGGCTGAGCGGGTTGTGGTATTGGATAGTGGTGAGAAGCTCGCTGAGGGCACACCCAGCCAGGTCCAGAATGATCGACGAGTCATCACTGCCTATCTCGGCGAGCAGGAGGACCAGATATGATCCTCAGTGTGGACCATGTTTCAGTAGCCTATGGGAAACTCAATGCAGTGTGGGATGTATCACTGGGTGTGGGAAAGGGAGAAATAGTGACACTCATCGGCGCCAACGGCGCGGGCAAGACGACCCTGCTTAACGCTATCGTTGGACTTCTACCAGTGAAAAGTGGCGCGGTGTACCTGGGAGAACGCAATATCACCGGCCGTAAAGCCCACAAGCTTGTGAAGCTAGGTATTGGATATGTGGCAGAAGGCAGAGGCATGTTCGGGAGCATGTCGGTCTTGGATAACCTCATCCTGGGTGCATACGCCCAGCATGGAGGCTGGACCAGCCAACTCGGTGATGCGACGTGGTTATTGCGTCGGGAGGACCTTAAGCGTAGAATAGAGCATGTATATCAGCTATTTCCTCGCCTGACGACACGGGAGAACCAGAAAGCAGGAAGCTTGTCCGGCGGCGAGCAGCAGATGCTGGCCATAGGAAGGGCTCTCATGACCGCACCCAAGCTCCTCCTCCTCGATGAGCCCTCTCTCGGACTAGCACCAAATTTGGCGAGAGAGATCTTCGGATTGCTCAACAGGTTGCGAGACGATGGCATGGCAATACTGCTAGTGGAACAGGACGCTGTTGCCAGCTTGAGGATAGCTGACCGGGGCTATGTAATGGAGATGGGTCGCATAGTTATTGAGGATACAGCCAAACATCTCATCAACAATGACAAGGTAAGGCAGGCCTATCTCGGCCAGGTCTGGGGATCTGCCTCAGAAACCCCAGCGCAAGAAGGAGAGAATCAGATTTGACACAGCTACTATCGGGCAATGAGGCGATTGCCCTGGGTGCATATCACGCTGGTGTCCAGGTGGCTAGTGCTTATCCCGGCACCCCCAGTACTGAAATCCTGGAGACTATGGCTAGCTATAACGACGTCTACGCCGAATGGTCTACCAATGAGAAAGTAGCCATGGAGGTGGGATTAGGAGCGGCTACAGCCGGGGTGCGCGCTTTGGTCTCGATGAAACATGTGGGGCTCAATGTAGCCGCTGATGCCTTCTTTGGCGCCTCCAATATAGGCGTTCGCGGCGGGTTAGTGGTGATATGCGCAGATGACCCCGGGATGCATAGCTCGCAAAACGAACAGGATAACCGCCACTACGCTCGCTTCGCCAAGGTGCCTATGCTGGAGCCGACGAACAGCCAGGAGGCCTATTCCCTTATGGCAACCGCCTTCCGTCTGAGTGAAGAACTGGACTCCCCTATCATGGTTCGAACGACTACACGCATCTCACATGCAAAGTCAGTGGTGGAAGTTGACGGTGAGCGTCCTGAACCGGGCCCAACACCACCATTCATCCATTCGCCCAGCAAGTATGTTATGGTGCCCTCATATGCCCGCCCACGACACCCATTGGCGGAGCAGCGCATCTTGCACGCGTCGCAGCTTTTCGAAGAATTTCCCCTCAACGAGGCCATCTGGGGAGACCGCAAGGTCGGCATCATCTCTGCCGGCGTAGCCTATCAATACGCGCGGGAGGCATTCCCCCAAGCCTCCTTTCTTAAGCTGGTGACCACCTATCCCCTCCCCCAACAACTGATCCGAAGCTTTGCTGCTGAAGTGGAGACCCTGCTAGTGGTGGAGGAGCTCGATCCCTTCATGGAGGAAATCATCAAGTCAATGGGCATTGCGGTGGAGGGTAAGTCCATGTTCCCCATAACAGGCGAGTTGAATACCCATATAGTGCTCCAGGGAGCAATGAAAGCAGGCCTTATCTCAGGAACGCAACAAGGGGCGGCGGCCACCACTCCCACCTCGAAGCCTCTTCCTCCACGTCCTCCTCTTCTTTGTCCAGGATGCCCCCACCGTGGCGTTGGCTATGTCTTGAGTCGCCTACGCTTTGGTCCCAAGGGGTCAATTCCAGGCGCTAGAGTCGGTGGCAGGAAAGGAAAGTAGTGGCACATCGCCACCTCGGATATCGGTTGTTACACCCTGATGGTATACTCACCCCTCTTTGCCATTGATAGTTGTGTCTGCATGGGGGCTAGCATTACCCTAGCCCATGGCCTGGAGAAGGCCGGGGTGGCGGAAAAGACGGTGTCAGTCCTCGGAGACTCCACCTTCATGCACACTGGCATCCCAGGTTTAGTGAACATGGTTTACAACAGGAGCCACAGCACGGTGATCATTCTGGACAACCAAACCACCGCTATGACCGGGCATCAGGGCCATCCCGCAGCCGGACGCTCAGCCAGGAACGAAGAGGCTCCCAAGGTAGATATCGCACAGCTGGCGCGCGGCATCGGCGTCAAAGACGTTAATGTAATAAGCGCGTTCAATCTAAAGGAGATTGAAGAGACCATTCAGCGTTGCACTGCCAATGATGAACCTTCGGTTATCGTAGTGCAGGGGCCCTGTTCGTTGTATGAGCGAATCAGTGGAACAGCGCTCAGGGTCAACGAAGAACGCTGTAATGGGTGTAAGTTATGCCTGGACATCGGGTGTCCTGCCATAACCTTCGATGGTGATAAAGCATACATTGTCCCCCCCATGTGCGTTGGGGAGAGCTGTTCCCTATGCGTTCAGGTCTGCGCACGCAAAGCCATTGAGAAAGCAGGCGATTGATGCTTGAATAGGTTGACATCTTGATGACTGGGGTGGGGGGCCAGGGTGTCATTATGGCGTCCGATATCTTGACTACGGCCGCCCTTGCCACTGGCTATGATGTGAAGAAGACAGACTCCTTGGGCATGGCCCAGCGTGGTGGTAGCGTGACCAGCCATGTGCGCATAGGGGAGAAGGTCTTTTCCCCCATGATTCCCCCGGGTGGTGCCGATTTTCTGGTGTCCTATGAACGCCTCGAGGCAGTCCGTTCCTTGGGACTGCTGAAGCCTGATGGCATTGCTATTGTTGACAGTGTTGCTGTAACCCCGCTCTCGGTCACCATTGAAGGTTACCATTATCCCAGTGTTGATGAAGTTAAGGAGTCCTTTTCAAGCATTACCCAGCGGGCATATGTCCTGCCCGTAATGGAGATGGCAACCAAGCTGGGCAATCCGAGAGCGTCCAGCGTGCTGTGCCTGGGCTTTCTGTCCGTTTTTCTGGAGATACCTGAGCAGAGCTGGCTTGACGAAATTAGGCGACACTTGCCATCTCGTCTGCATGAGGTGAACCTGGCAGCATTCAACGCCGGAGTTGATGCGGCTCGGGAAAGACAAAAGGAGGAGGGCAAGTAACTATGTGGGAACCCCAATATGAGAAGATGCCACGAGAAGAACTGGAGAAGCTGCAACTTGAACGCCTTCAGCAGATGGTGAAGTCCGCATATGAAAAGGTCCCTTTCTACCGTGCTAAGTTCCAAGAGGTGGGGTTGACCCCCAAAGACATCAAGTCTCTGGACGATGTAAGCAAGCTGCCCTTCACCAGCAAGTCCGACTTCAGGGATAACTATCCCTTTGGCATGATGGCAGTGCCGCTCTCCGAGGTAGTGAGGATACATGCCTCCTCTGGTACCACTGGCAAGCCAACAGTAGCTCCTTACAATGCCAAGGATATAGATACCTGGTCTAACCTCATGGCACGCACCCTGGCTTCAGCAGGAGCTCATAGCGGTGATGTCATACAGAACGCTTATGGATACGGCCTGTTTACCGGGGGCCTTGGCTTTCATTATGGGGCAGAACGGCTGGGGGCCACGGTTATCCCTATCGCCGCAGGCAATACCAAACGCCAGATCATGCTCATCGAGGATCTTGGCACCACCGTTTTGACCTGCACGCCCTCTTACGCCCTGATTGTAGCGGAGACGGCACAGGAGATGGGTATTGATTTAGCCGCCAGCCAGCTCCGCCTTGCAGTGTGCGGCGCCGAACCCTGGTCGGAAAATATGAGGGCCGAGATCGAGGCTAAGCTTGGCGTGACCGCTATCGACATATATGGCCTGACCGAACTCCTGGGACCAGGGGTAAGCTGTGAGTGCTCCTATAAAACAGGCATGCACATATGGGAAGACCATTTTCTAGCCGAAATCATCGATCCAGTGACAGAGCAACCATTACCTTACGGTCAACAGGGTGAGCTAGTGCTGACCGCCCTTACCAAGGAGGCCATGCCAGTCATCCGCTTCAAAACACACGACATAGTCAACCTGTATCCCGAAACCTGTGAGTGCGGTCGCACGATGATCCGCATGTCCAAGGTTCATGGCCGCACAGATGACATGCTCATCGTCCGTGGGGTGAACGTATTCCCCACACAGATCGAGAGCGTGCTGCTATCCGTAGAGGGAGTGGAGCCGCAATACCAGATAATCGTGGACCGTGAGCGCCACTTGGACGAAATTGAGATCTGGGTTGAGGTTTCCGATGCTGTCTTCAGCGATGAAATGCGTAGCCTGGAGGAGTTGGAAAAGAGTGTGCGGGCAGAAATGGATAGCGTCCTTGGCATTGCGGCCAGGGTAAAACTGGTCGAGCCCAAAACCATTACCCGTACTGAGGGTAAAGCCAAGCGTGTAGTAGATCGACGCGAATTATAGGTTCGGATCCCCTGCCAAGAAGGAGGAGAGATGAGAATAAAGCAGGTCTCCGTTTTTGTGAGCAATGAGCCTGGGCGTCTGGTGGACATGCTCAAGCCCCTTTCCGATAATGAAATCGATATCCAGGCCCTTTCTGTAGCCGATTCCACCGACTTTGGCATCGTGCGAATGGTGGTCTCCAATACTGAGGGAGCGGTGAAAGCACTGCAAGATGCTCAGTTCACGATACGTACCAACGCGGTCCTCGCCTATGATATGCCCAACGTCCCAGGTGGTCTGTTGAAAGCTGTGGTCGAACCGCTGGCCAAAGTGGGGATCAACCTGGAGTACATCTACGCCTTTGCTGAAAGCGAGACGGGAAAGGCAAAGGTGGTGCTTAAGGTAAGCGACATAGATAGGGCAGAAGATGTATTGGGGAAGGGTTAAAATTCCTGTTTAGGCAAGTATTTACTTTTTAGCTATCTGTCATTCAAAGGAGGTTAATGTGGTCATTTCACACAAAATCGGCGAGGCGATGCAGAGGGGGTCGTGGATCCGGCGGATGTTTGAGGAGGGTATCGCTCTCAAGCAGCAGTATGGTGAAGACAATGTCTTTGACCTGACCCTGGGAAATCCCGTAGCGGAGCCTCCTACTGCATTCAAAGAGGAGCTGAAGAAATGGGCGGATGCCTTTACTCCGGGTATGCACCGCTATATGCCCAACGCCGGATACCCCGAGACTCGTGCCGCTGTAGCCCAAGCACTTTCTGAGGAAACCGGACTCGCCCTGAGCGCGGAACATGTGCTCATGACGGTTGGTGCTGCCGGAGGACTGAATGTGGTGCTGAAAACCATACTGAACCCGGGTGATGAGGTCATTGTCTGGGCGCCGTATTTTGTGGAATACCTATTCTATATCAACAATCAGGGCGGCCTCAGAAGTATAGCCGAGACGAATGATAGCTTTCTGCCTACCCCTTCTGCGCTTGAAGAGGCCCTGAGTCCACGCACCAGGGCTGTGATAATCAACTCCCCCAATAACCCGACCGGCGTGCTCTATCCCAGTGGACTGCTAGCCGAGATGGGCAAATTGCTCACAAAACAGGAAGCCAAGTTCGGGTCTCAAATCTATCGTATTTCCTACGAACCCTATCGGAAGCTCATCTATGATGGCCTAACCTATCCATTCATTTTCAACTACTATCCCAGGAGCATTGTGGTAAGCTCGCATTCCAAAGACCTGGCAATCCCTGGCGAACGGATTGGCTATGTTGCCATAAGTCCCCAGGTAGAAAATGGTGAGGAGGTGATGGATGGGCTTGTCTTCTGTAATCGGACGTTGGGGTACGTCAACGCCCCGGCGATGATGCAACATGTGGTAACTAGCTTACAGAAGGCTACCGTGGATGTAGCAGAT
>DAOUVR010000077.1 GCA_030667555.1 Dehalococcoidia bacterium | reverse complement strand
TTTTTACGAGGCTAAAGCCTCGCCCTACATCCCCGTATCAATTAGAAAAGAAAACCCCGCCCCACTGAAGGGGCGGGGTTTATTCCGCGGTGCCACCCTTCTTGGTCCTCTCCCATTAAAGGAGGTGGAGAAAGACCATCTCATTTATCAGCTACAAAGGTGATGTCCTCCGCTCACCTGTATAGCCTGGACTCTGATAACGGTGTCCCTCCGTCAAAGCCTACTCCCCCGACCTATTGGGGTTTCGGTCTGCAGCTCCCAAGCCCATTCACCCTCTGCGCTGACATCGGCTCACACCTAACCCGATTCTCTGAGCCTCGCTTGAGGGCTACTACTCTTGTTCTCAGCCTTTCTCGTATCCTATATATCCGATTCTACCTAGCTAAAGCCTGGTATCATACTATTAAGGTACGATCTCGGTCAATTGTGCCACCACTATTACACTTACGTCAACTATCGGAGCAGCCCAACACTCCTCCAGTTCGTACAACTTTGTCTAACTGAGACGTAGCTTTATATGTTATGGTGCTACCGAATAGGACTCAAGCTCCCAGATGTCTGGGCCGTGCCAGAAAAGCTCCTCGCTATACTTGACCAGGCCTTTCACATCCTCCGAAAACCACGCTTCAACTCTGATTGTACCTTCTTGATCGTAGACGATCTTATAGCAGTCAAACGTTCCTGCCGGTACCGTCACTTACTCCGTACCCTCTATCACCGCCGTCAAGGGATACTCCTTCTCCAAAAGGCCTCCAACATCTATGACATAATCCACAGTCCACTCCGTTCCCACAGTAAGAGGCCATAACGACGCAGGATAACCTATAACACCAACCATAACGAAATTTAGCTCGCCGTAGCCCGTTACGTCGACCATCGTAGCCATATCTGTCATGATCACCAGGTCAGCGGCATACGAGCGGGTCATCTGCCCCAGCCAAAGGACGGGTAGGTTCAACGGAGAGGCCTTCTCTTTGCGATCGGTGTCGTCAAACACGTAGTCGACCTCATAGCCTGCCGCTGTGGCGCTGGACACGGTCCCAACGAATGTGTCTGTTTCTTCGGGCGGGTCCTTCCAATTTACAGTGTACGTCCATGTGTCCCCCACTTTGAGGGTAGGCGCCCCTCCAGTAGGTGGAGGCGTGGGCGCAGGGGTTCCATCGGGTGCGGCCGTGGGTGTGGGCGTAGGGGTAGGGGTATCTTCCCCGTTCCCGCAACAGGCAACCCCAACCAATGCCAAACTAGCCACCATCAAGACAGCAACTGCTAATAAGAGCTTTTTATGAATCATTCTCCCCCCGTTCTTATGTTTTGAGTTATCTTAACCATACTTATCCTCTTTTGTCAATAGATTTCAACAATTCGGGTTCGTTTAGTAGACTGAAGTTTCAACCTCGCCAACTCGTCATGGTCATTAAGAGCCGAAACGCTCCTGTCATTGCGAGGCAATCTCTGCGGGATAGTGAGAAGAAGTTAGATTGCTTCGGCACTTCGTGCCTCGCAATGACATGGCAGTGTCTCTCTTTTATCAGGGCTTAGGCTGACAACCATGATTGACCCTGAAGCTCACGCTAAAGGAACAAAAATCACCTGAGTTTCTTCAGCACATCTTCAAGCGTCTCTTTCCATCTTGAGCCCAGATACTTCAGGTTCAGTCGCACCTGGGCCGTCCCAGCCTTTATCCCTCCATCATCAACGAAGACCGCTTTATCGATCTTCTTTCCCTCGACCATTGTCAGGACTATGTGCCCCTCATCGGCGGCGATGGACTCAACACCTGCTTCCATTGCCAAAATTTTGAGCCTGACGGCATAAAGGAGGTTCCTCACCTGAGGTGGCATCGATCCAAATCTATCTGCAAGCTCGTCCGCCATCTCATCCACCGGCCTTGTGGAGGTCAGCTTTGCCAGCCTCTGGTAAATGGTGAGCCTAATATCAAGGTCTGAGACATAGCCTTGTGGAATGTAGGCGCGCATGGGCAGGTCTATGGTTGGCGATTGTGGAATGGGAGCCCTCTTTACCCCCCCGCTCCTCACCTCCTCCACGGCCTCTTGCAGCAGACGGCAGTAGAGGTCGAAGCCCACCGCGCCGATATGCCCGCTCTGCTCCGCCCCAAGAAGGTTGCCAGCACCCCGTATCTCCAGATCCCTCATGGCGATGTGAAAGCCAGCGCCCAGCTCTGTGGCCTCAAAGATGGTCTCGAGACGCCTTTTGGCTTGCGGGGTGAGACTCTTCCCCTTGCCATAAAGGAAATAGGCGTATGCCCGATTGGCACTTCTCCCCACCCTTCCCCTCAGTTGATAAAGCTGACCAAGACCCAGCTTGTCGGCATCATTGACAATCAGGGTGTTCACATTAGGTATATCGAGCCCAGACTCGATGATGGTGGTCGAGACCAGAATGTCGATCTTCCCCTGGGTGAATTGGAGCATTACAGATTCAAGCTGCTCTTCGGCCATCTGCCCATGAGCGACAGCGATCTCCGCCTCTGGTACAAGCTCGGCAAGCTGAGACGCAACCCTGTAAATGCTCTGCACCCGATTATGAACGAAGAAAACCTGCCCCCCGCGGTCAAGCTCCCTGAGGATTGCCTCTCGAATCAATCGATCATTGTGTTCGGAGATATGGGTCTTTATAGGCAAGCGCTCTTCCGGGGGAGTCTCCATGGTGCTCATATCCCTCACCCCTGAGAGTGCCATATGAAGGGTACGGGGGATGGGTGTTGCCGTGAGAGTCAAAACATCCACCTCTTGTCTCATCTCTTTTAAATGCTCTTTATGGGCAACGCCAAACCTCTGCTCTTCGTCAACTATTACCAGCTCCAGGTTCTTGAAGCCAACGTCTTTCTGAAGCAGGCGATGAGTGCCGATAACGATGTCGACGGTCCCTTTTTTAAGCCCGTCGATGACCTCCTCCTGCTCCCGCTCAGAGCGGAATCGACTCAACACCTCAACATTTACCGGAAATGCGCTCACGCGCTCGGTGAAGGTTTGGAAATGCTGCTGCGCAAGCACCGTTGTAGGCACGAGTATTGCCACCTGAGCTCCATCCATAACCGCCTTGAAGGCTGCTCTTATGGCTAGCTCAGTTTTGCCGTAGCCTACATCGCCGCAAACCAACCTATCCATTGGCTTCGCTTTTTCCATGTCATCTTTGATCTGCAAAGTCGCCTTAACCTGGTCTGCCGTCTCCACATACGGGAAGGAAGCCTCCAGCTCCTCCTGCCAGGTGGTGTCGGGTGAGAAGGCAAAGCCGGGGATGACCTCCCTTAACGCATAAAGGGCAAGCAGCTCTTTGACCAGCTCTCCCGCCCTCTGCTTCACCCGCTGCTTTGCCCTTGTCCACTCCTGAGTGCCCAATCGGCTCAGAGCCGGCGGCTGGGCGCTGGGCCCAATATAGCGACCCACCCTGTCCACTTGTTCTGTGGGGGCATACAGCCTATCGCCAGCAGCATACTCCAGAATCAGATATTCCCGCTCAGCTTCACCTGCAGTCATCATCCTGGTCCCGCCGAACCTGGCGATGCCATGCTCGATGTGAACTACATAATCGCCCACTGTGAGCTCGGAGAGAACTCCCGCTTTGTGCACCGGGTACCGTCTTATATATCGCCTCTTTTTGGTGAAGCCGAAAATCTCGGCATCGGTAAAAAGGGTGAGCGTACCCGTTACCCATCCCTGGGCCAGCGAGCCTTGGACCAAGGTGACAGAGCCTTTTGGGGGCAGTTCCTCCAGTTGCGTTAGCGACGGTGCAATGATATCCCCTTCCTCCAGCAGCTCGGAGAGCCTTCTCGCCTGATGGGATACGATGACAATGCGCCTCCTTTTCTTGACCATTTCTTTGACATCTTCGACGAACACATCGAGCCTTCCACCATAAGCAGGCGCGGAGAAGAATGCGATTGGAGACTCAGCCGGTTCCCCTTGCCATGACAAAAGTGATAGGCACCGCCCCATTCTCTGTATGCGGGGCGAAAGCTCCCTCCAGGTAAGATAAGGCATGGGGAAATCACTGGGAAGTTCCCCCCGCCCTATCTGCTCCCGCCTAATCTGACTTGCCTGAGCATCCATTTCCGCCAATGCCTGCTCGATTTCGGCCGGCTGGTCAAGGATGAGAAGAGCGTTTTGCGGCAGATACTCCAAGAGATTACCGCTGCTAAATAGGGGGGCATAGAAATCAGACCCCTCGACATGCTCGCCGCCCAGCAGTCTTTCGATCTCCTGTTCAAACGTTTCACGCGCTTCAATGTTGCAAGTCGAAAGGTTAAGTTGATTCAGCAGTCCTTCGAGCTTTAACTCCCTGCTTGAAAAAAGGGCTTCCTGCGGGGGGACGACAGTGATTGAATCTACCAGCCTCACCGAACGCTGGCTTAAGGGGTCGAACAGGCGTATACTCTCCACATCGTTGCCGAATAGCTCGATCCTCGCCGGCAGGTCGCTTGACGGCGGATAGATATCAATGATGCCCCCGCGACGGCTGAACCTTCCCGGCACCTCCACCATGTTCTCCCATTCATAGCCCATATCAATCCACCCAGCGAGCAGCTTATCCAGATCGACGTTCATTCCCTTTCTGATCAACTGAGAGGCAGAGTGGAAATCAGCGGGGGAGAGGGTCTTTTGGGCTATTGCGCGGGCTGAAGCGACAATCAGCGGGACTTTACCATTGGAGTTCAAAATTGAGAGCGTCTTGATTCGCTGCTGAACTGTGGCTGGCTCAGAGGAGATACGCTCATAAGGGAGATAGTCAGGCTCAGGGAAGAGCTCAATTGAGGCGTCACCAGACCAGCATTGAAGCTGGTCCTGAAGATGCTTCGCCTCCTCGGGGTGCGGCGTAATCACAAGGATGGGTAACTCCACCTCCCACCGAAGCGCAGATAGCAAGAAGGGCTTGGCGGCACTTAGCACCACCATCGTTTGTTCGCCGCCCCGTTTAATCTCCTCAAGGAGAAGACGGTAGCCAGGCACGTCATTAATTACAGGGAACAAGCAATCTAAGTTCATTGACACACCTAAAGGGCTAGCCGCTCCTGACTAGCCCTGTCTCGATTCTAGCACAGCGCCCCTAAGAGGGCAATCTCTGGTAAAACCATAAAAGTCTGGGGTGTCCACCAGAACACACCCCAGGGTGGGCGGGTGGGAATCATGTACCATTCCGACGCACCAGTACTAAACGAATTGTCTAAAAATCCACCCCCTCCGAGATTCTTCACTTCGCTCAGAATGACAATATGCCTTCGTCCCACAATGAAAGCATAACGTCGTGGACAATGTCACCAACCAGAGGCTGTTGAAAAATGTAGTTGCCCAACAAATTGGGCAATTGCGCCTGATAAATCAGGCAACTACAAATATTTGGCAGCGACTAGAACATAACAGAGGCACAAGATACAGCCAAAGCTAATCCCTCTCTCGTTAATGGAGAAGTAACGAAGGGGAGTCCAGAGGGGGCTTCCCCTCTGGCGGGGGTCTGGGGGTGTCCCCCAGCTTATAAAGTCCCCCATGATTGGGGGATTAGTGGGTTGATTGAAACCATTTCAGCAATCTCATTAGATTGAAAAGCCTTACCCCATAGGCTATAATCGAAAGGGCTTTTTGGGGGATTTATGTTTAGGACTAATAGTTGTGGTGAGCTAACCACAAAGCATGTAGGCGAGCGAGTGACTCTCGCCGGCTGGGTGCATCGGCGGCGGGACCACGGTGGCCTGGTGTTCATCGACCTCAGGGACCGCGCCGGCCTGGTGCAGGTGGTGTTCAACCACGAGA
>DAOUVR010000061.1 GCA_030667555.1 Dehalococcoidia bacterium | reverse complement strand
TATAAATTCTTGTAAATTTCTACGCCCTCGAGAGTTCCCGCTGAATCAAGCAGTGTCGATGCCAGTATCCTGGGGAGAGGGCAGGGCACCATCTTCATTAAGTCATTGACCTTAAGGCTGTAATCATGGGCAATGTTGGAGTACCCCATGACCTCTCTAAGCTTCTCATCTTCCAGTTTCTTCCCGGTATGCTCTTCGAGGAAGGCGACCATCCTTTCCAGCTCGTCAGCAACGTATTGAACCACTCGCTCATCCTTCCCTCCAGGGATGTCGAGAGTTAACAGGGGCACTCCCAAATAGCTTGCGATCGCAGAGTACGTCACGAGAGTAGAATCGCAGGGCTGGCCAGCATGGACTATCGTTGTGGGTGGAGGGAGGTCACCGCATAGAGCTGCCCCAATCATGATCTTCTGAGTGGAGCAGACATGGTCAGCCACAAGGTGTTCGTGTGCTATGTCGATATACTTCTCGTTGAGCTTGTTAGGCATCATAGCCAACAAGAGCCCCACTTCATCTTGCATGATTGATGGAATGCCCATGGCATGGAAGATCTCGGGGGAACCGCAGAAGGAGTTCCAGTTGATAGGTGCTCCTTCTTCAACGGCGTTGGCTATCCTGCCCCAGTGTTTGGTCATTGAAGCCCACCGCCACTTAAACTCGGGCGGTTGCGCATCCATCATCATCTTAATAACAAAATCGATAACCTTGAGTACGTCCGTTTTCTCTGCCATTCTTAACTCCTTCTGCCTTCGATTACCTCCGCCAGGGCTTGAACCCGGGTCTTGACTGCTTATGCCAGCATCTTCAAGATCTCCTTTGATAATTACTGATAACTGTTTCGCATGGAACGAACGACCCCTGGGTGTAATCCTTTCTCGCCGTTCGCCGAGGGGGATCACTTCCCCATCTGAAATGGAGCTAGCCGGGTTTTTCCCAAATCGCCTTTCGTCTATGCCATCATGGTGTTGAAGAAATCACTGATGTGGGCTCTTATACCCTCAGATGAAAAGACTCTCCCATCGAAGAAGTCTACCTCTACGATCAGGACGGGGATTCCCAGTTCATCGGCTATCTTATCTCTGAAGAGCTTCTGGACTGCCCACATGTTCTTGCAACCAATGTGCAGGGTCATGAGGACTACGTCTAGCTTCCACTCCCGGCACGTAGAGACGGCATAATCGAACCAATGATCTATACTTGCCCAGCATTCTCTACCCATCGGTGCGTTTAGCTGCTTTCGGGCCAGACCTTCCATTATCTTCCTTCTGCTGGACAGATCCTCAGTCGGTCGGGTGGTATCGGTGCCCAGCATGGTATTGATTACCATCACGCCGAACTCCTGCTCCAGCCAGTCGAACAACGGGACATCCGCGGAAACCCACGTAGAGAACAGGCCTGCCCTGATCTTCTGATTAGGCACGTATCCCTTCCCGATTTCAACCACAGCTCTTCCAATTTCGTATAGGTTCCTGTACATTTCTAACGCCTCGGGAGTTCCCGCTGAATCCATCAATGGCGTTGCCAGCATCCTGGGGAGAGGGCAGGGCACCAGCTTGGTTAACTCATTGACCTTAAGGCTGTAATCATGGGCAGCGTTGGAGTACTCCATGACCTCTTTAAGCTTATCATCTTCCAACTTCCTCCCGGTATGCTCTTCGATGAAGGCGACCATCCTTTCCAGTTCGTCAGCGACGTACTGAACTACTCGCTCATCCCTCCCTCCTGGGATGTCGAGAGTAAGCAATGGCACTCCCAAATACTGGGAAATCGCAGAATACGTCACGAGAGTAGAATCGCACGGCTGGCCAGCATGGACTATCATCGTGGGTGGAGGCATGTCACCACACAGAGTTGCCCCAATCATGATCTTCTGAGCAGAGCAGACATGGTCAGCCACAAGGTGTTCGTGTGCTATATCGATATACTTCTCGTTGAGCTTGCCAGGGAACATAGCGCAAAAAAGACCAACTTCATCTTGCATGATTGAGGGAATGCCCATGGCACGAAAGATCTCGGGGGAACCACAGAAGGAGGTCCAGTTGACAGGTGCTCCTTGTTCAATGGCGTCGCTTATCCTGCCCCAGTGCTTGGCCAGTGGAGCCCCCCGCCACCTAAATTCGGGTGGTTGCGACTCCATCATCATATTAGTAGCGAAAGCCATAACCTTGAGTACGTCCGTTTTCTCTGCCATTCTTACTTCCTTCTGCCTTCGATTACCTCTGCCAGGGCTTGAACCCGGGTCTTGAGCTGTTCCTCACCACTGAGCCATTGTTCCCTTTCCAGGAGGAGGAATGGAATGTCCAGCCCTTTTATCTTCTCTCCAATATAAAAAGTCTCCCCACCCCAGAGGTCGCACCACCTCAACCTCTGGCAGATGATACCATCAACCTTGAACCTCTGGAGCATTTGCATGGCGAAGTCCCATCTTTCGGGTTCATTCCCCGTCATCCTGGCGCAGGAAGGGTTATTGAGGTAGGATTTGGCCAGGGCAGAGATTGGATCACCACCAGTCTCTACCATGTTCCAGAAATATCTGCTCCCGAAGCAGAGAGTATCAGCAACCACCAACCCGCCGGCATCCTCTATCGCCTGTACGAAGTCCGGACGATCACAGGCACTACCCATGAGCATCAACCTGGCAGGGTAGTCAGATATGCCTTCCTCCTTCTCCAGCTCTGAGAGGAGTTTCTCCAGGAGTTGTTCATACTTTTCTGTAGGGCAGCGGTAACCGGCAACAAGAACTTTCATCATTTCACTGCCCTTGATGGGAGGCTTTTCCCTTTCCCTAAGCTCATAGACCTTCTTGAGCAAACCCCTGATCCTGTTGTAAGTGCTTATGGAATTAGCCAGACTTTCCTCGGTGATCTTCACCGCGAAAGCCTCTTCGACACTCTCCTTATACATGGTGAGCTCGTCTTTATACCACCCCTCTGGTCCCTCGCCTACTCTGTGAGGCACATTGAGATAATGCATGTACGGGCAGCCCACCGAGTATTTCCAGTTATCATACAGGCGGCGGAGATGATCGCAGCTATTCATCAGTACTATTCCGTCAAGGAAGTCATACTCTCCTTTCAGGGCAAACTGCAAACAACAGCGGGCAAAGGTGCAGTTGAAATGAGACATATAAGCGTCTGCTTCAGTAGTCTCCGTGCAGCCTGTGGGACTCAGCCGGTAGGGTAGTATGCCGCCGGCGTGGAGGATTTCCTCCGGAATATAGGAACAGATGAAACCTACTACCTTCCCGCCCTTTTCCTTCCAATCCTTGACAGTATCGTTGTAAGGTGCCTCCGCCAATTCAACTAATTCTTCCAATGCCCTCATTTACTCCTCCTGAAATTTATTACCAACATTGAACTACCTTGCATCAGCCAAAATTTCCCATATTAACCACTCTTTCTATTGTAGTGCCTCGCTTGCCGATAGTCAAAGCATCTGAGTCTGTGTACTGAATCCAGTGGAAATTGATACGGTTGTAAGACCTCCTGGATCAAACCTCGCGCCTACCTACCATTCGAAGGAATAGTAACCCAGTGCCGAGTCCAACCAGCGGCGCTGCGGGCCACCCAGCCAGAGCTGGACGATTTTCACATCTCGCAGGTATTTCTCCACGTTGAGATCATAGGAATATCCGTAGGCGCCCATCAGCTCCATGGCCTTATTTGGTACCCAGACAGCCGTATCACAGGCGTAATTTTGCGCGGCAGAACATTTTGAGAGCATGAAAGGCTCCCCCGGTCGGCCGAACTGCCCCGACCCTTGCATCTCAGAAATCTTCTGGTAATAAGCCCTGGAACACTCAATCCTTTGCGCCATTTCTCCCAGAATGCTGGCGTGGAGCGAGCGATCCCTGACAGGCCTTCCGGCAATCTCTCTATCTTTGGTCCAGTCGAGGGCAATTTCAAAGCAGGCCTGGGCGGCTCCTATTGCGAAAAGGCAAGAGCCAAGTCGACCGGCACCCATTATGTCGTGAAAGATCTCAGCGTCCTTCCCAGGGCCGGCCATCCGGTCTTCCTTGGGCACTCTCACGTCGTCGTAGAATATCTCGCCATTCCAATCGGTCCAGCACATCCCCATCTTCTCCATCGGCTTGCTGAAGGACAATCCAGGGGGTCCCGGTGGGACGTGGATGAGCGCCAGTCCCTCATCTCCCTTCTCTGGGTCGGTGCTGCAAACCGTCAGATAGGTGAGGTCGGACTGGCCCGTGCCGGTGGGCCACATCTTCCGGCCGTTTATCACCCACTCATCACCTTCGAGCCTGGCAATAGTGGCTATTGTTCGGCAGTGCTGCGTTGGGTCCTCTACGTTGGCGCCCCCTGATGGTTCGGTGATGACCATGCAAGAGGCGTGGGGCTGGTCGTCACAAACCTTGCGCAAGAGCGGTTCCAGCAGGTCTATGCGTCCCGCCAGAGCAAAGGGCATCATAGTCCAGGAGATTATCCCAAGATGCAGTGCCAGTCCGCAATCACCACGTGATAATTCCTCTGTAATCATTCCGCCTATAGCGCGGTTAGCTCCCAAGCCCCCAACCTCCACCGGCAAGAACATCCTTTGCAGTCCGAGATCCACCAGTCCCTGATGGAGCTCATGTATGGTGTCCATCGCCAGCTTTTCGTCGTGATGCCAGCCTCCATCAAGGTCCCTGCGGCGAGGCATTATTTTCCGGTCGACAAAATCGCGAATCGCCTGTACAATCTCCAGGTCCTCGTCGGTACACCCGGGTACGCCTAGATACTTTTTCCTCAGGTCTGCAATTGTTACCATTTGGATACCCTCCGCAATTTATTGTCGAAGGCATTGTAACAGGGGCGAAGAAATCTGTCATTCCATCAGGCAGAGAAGCTCTGGCGACTGCCACCTTCTGCCCTGCCACGGTTTCAGTGAAGCAAGGAGCACTGGAAATATTGATTGCACAAACTGGCGAAATGTGTCCTGAACCTGAGCAGTATTTCCATGGGTGAATAGTTAGTTAGACGGATGGACTGCGATAATTACTTTTGAATAGGAGAGGAAGTGTCTCTTTCCCCACGCCGTGCTCACTTACACAGAACCAGGTAAATCCTGGCTAGGTTGCTACGTCTCTCAACGGTACGGTAAAGAAAAAGGTTGAGCCCAGGCCTGGTTCTGACTGCACCCAGATCTGTCCTCCATGTGCTTCCACAAGCCTCCGACAAACCAGAAGTCCCAGACCAGCCCCTTTAACCCCTTTAAGCCTGGAGTCTTCAAGCCGCTGGAAAACCCCAAAGAGCCTGGCCTGATCATGGGGAGATATGCCGATACCCTGATCACTAACCCCGATAACTAGATACTCCCCCTCCAGCTTAGCGAAGACTCGAATCTCACCTCCCTGGGGCGAATACTTAACTGCGTTTTCGAGGAGGTTATACAGGATGCGCTCCAGCCTTAATTGGTCAGCGTGGACTGAGGGAAGGCCCTTGGGGAAGTCCATCACAAAACGGTGGGCTGAAGATTGCTGCCTTGTTTTCTCCACTGCGTATTGAGCCACGTTTTCGATATGGACCGGCTCAGTGTAAAGGAACAAACGGTCGGCCTGAGCCCTGGAAAGCTCAAGGAGGTTCTCCAACAGGTGAGACAGGGATTCTGCTTCCCCGGCTGCGTCTTGGAGAAGTTGGCGAGTTTCCTCCTGAGATAGATATGCCTGTTCGCTCAGCACCGTATTTATGGCGCCCATGACAACAGTTAATGGAGTACGCAGTTCATGGGATACCAGGCCAATAAACTCGTCTTTCAGTTGATCCACCTTTTTGCGCTCGGTGATGTCTCTCATTACAGCGATTAGCCCTGCCGGATTCCCGGATCCGTCACGCAGGAGGGCAGCGCTCGCCTCGACCTCTACTTCTCCACCGTCCTCGGTCAGCAACGCATACTCTGCTAGCGTGATGCTCCCCTCTCCCAATGCCTTTCCAATATCTTCCGCAGCCTTAGCCCTGTCTCTTTCGACGATAAGATCAAGAGCGTTTCTCCCGATAAGATCTTCCTTCTGCCTGTAACCATGCAGGCGCACTGTTGCCTCGTTTATGTCTACGAGATTGCCGGATACATCGGTAACTGCTATCGCATCAGACATGGTCTCAAATGTGGCACGTAGTTTTTCCTCTTTCTCCCGCAGAGCCTCCTCTGCCCGCTTGCGCTCGGTGATGTCACGGTCGATGCCTCGGTAGCCACCAAGCCGACCGTTAGCGTCGAAGAAGGGCTCACCGCTGGTTTCCACAACAATCAATCGTCCATCCTTATGCAGGTTTATGTTCTCCAGTCTCAAAAAAGAGCTTTGAGACCCCACAATAACTTGGAACTCCTCAGCGATATGTTTTCCCTCTTCTGGAGGCATCAAATCGAACGGCGTTTTGCCGGTGATTTCCTTCGGCTCGTATCCCAACAGATCCTTAACCTTCGGACTAGCATAGGTGTAGACGCCGTCTGTGTTCACCTCCCAGATCCAGTCACTTGTGGTCTCGGTCAAGGCGCGGAATCGTTCCTCGCTCTCCCGCAGCGCCTCCTCCGCCCGCTTTCGCTCGGTGATGTCATTGAATATGTAGAGTGCGCACAGTTCATCGCCAATTTGAACTATCTCTGCTGAAGTAAGCGCGGTACGGATCTCGCCCGACTTTATGTGAAACTCCTCCTCTCTATCGCGAATCTGCCCCTGGTCATGCAATACCTGCACTATTCTGGCATGGTTCTCTGGATTTACCCAGAAACCCAGTTCGCCCCTCTTCCTGCCTATGAGCTCTTCGCGACAGTAGCCGGTCATATGTAAAAGGCTTTCGT
>DAOUVR010000174.1 GCA_030667555.1 Dehalococcoidia bacterium | reverse complement strand
TAATGAACGTTGCCTTCCTGATAGAGAAGGCGAATCAGGAAGAGTTTTATAGTTGTGTGAGCCAGCTCGATGAACTTTTCAATGGTCAGATTAAGTTCCGCGTCATTGGGCCCCTGCCACCCTACAGCTTCGCAACCGTGGAGGTGGCACGGCCAATCCCGGAGAGAATAGAAGAAGCCAAGCGGCTCCTTCACTTGAGTGAGGTCAACTCCGAACTTGAGGTGAGAAAGGAATACCGCCGTCTGGCGGCTGAAACACACCCGGACCGCAGGCCGGGGGATGAACTGGCGAAAACACAGTTCATCAAACTGCGCCAGGCGTCGGATATACTTATTGCTTATTGCCGGGGCCAAGCCGAATCAAGTGGTAGCTTGCTGATCCGTATAAGAAGAGTCGCAAATGAGGAGGTACAGCATCTTCATTCCGTTGAAATTGGGGGTATAGCTGGAGTCGCCCATGGCTGAGATAGGAAAGTACCTGTATTGTATCATCCCCTGCGAGGAGCAGCTCACCTTTGATGCGGTTCCCATAGGCAGTGATGATGGCGGAGTGCATACCGTATGTTGCAAAAGTCTTGCCGTTGTGGTCAGCGACTCGCCGGTGAAGCAGTACGAAACCACCCGCCGCAATACGATAGCCCATGAGAGGGTTCTGGAGACAGTTATGAGGGAGTTTACCCTACTGCCAGTGCGGTTTGGAACGATTACCGAATCCACCTTTCCCCTGGAGGATATCCAGAAGCTCCTTTCGATCCGGTTTGAGGAGTTCAACAGGCTGCTAAGGGAGATGGAGGGTAAACTGGAGCTTGGTCTCAAGGCCTTCTGGCGTGATGACAAGGCTATATTCGAAGAGATAGTTGCCGAGAACGGCGACATAAGAAGGCTTCGCAACTCGCTTGCAGGGAAATCCCCTGAGGCTGCGCATTTTGACAGAATACGTCTTGGGGAGATGGTCAAAGAGGCACTGAATCGCAAGAGGTCAAAGGAGGCGACTCAGATATTGCTACCGCTGCGCCGGCTTGCTCACAACGTCCGAGAAAACGAAGCGCTTGGGGACAGGATGGTAGTAAATGTGGCCTACTTGGTCGATAAAAGTAGAGGGCCAGAGTTTGACCAGGCGGTGACTAAACTGGATGAGCAGTTTGGCGGACGAGTAGCCTTTAAGTACATCGGGCCAGCACCCCCTTACAATTTTGTCAACATCACGGTGGACTGGAAAGAACTGAGATAAAGGAGCAAGAGATGAGTCTTATTCTTGATATACTCACCGCCCCAGTCTTAGGCCCGATAAGGGGTGTCCACTGGCTGGCGACCAAGGTCACCGAGGCAGCCGAGGGTGAACTATTGGATGAAGACCGGGTTCGAGGTGAACTTCTGGAGCTCCAGATGCGTCTTGAGATGGCTGAGGTCAGCGAGGAAGAGTACGATGAGCAGGAGAGCGTGCTCATGGAACGACTCAATGCCATTCGAGAGGCTAAGGCTGAGCGGCGGCAGCAGTGATGATGCCCACTATGGCATCAAGAACTTAAAGGAGGACCATTTATGAATATAAAAGAGCTAGCTGAACGAGCTAAGAGCCAGCTGGCAGAGGTTACAGGATTAAAGCCTGTAACCGTGACGGGGACTTTTAAGGATGAACAGGGTTGGCATATAGAGCTGGACATGCTTGAGATGTCAAGGATTCCCCCTGCCACTGATGTCCTGGGTGACTACGACGTGCTGGTGGATGAAGATGGCAATATGATGAAGTTCGAGCGGACGAGGACCCGCCTGCGCGGCGAGCCTATGGAGAAGGAGGAAAGGGAATAAAACAGGCTTACGCCTCCGCTAATACTAATGCTAGAAGACACGGCGGCGAAAAGTTCCGGAGCGAGTGTGGTGTACGAAGGTCAGTATGTTTATTGCATAATCGGAACCGGCGAGGCGAGGAATTTCGGTCCTATTGGTATCGGCGACCGAGGCGACCCGGTGACCACCATAACTTATAGAGATATGGGTGCCGTAGTCAGCAGCATCCCGATGACGAAGTATGTCGTCAGTAAGGAAACCATGATTGCCCATGAGAAGGTAACCGAGGCAGTAATGAAAGACTATGCCCTCCTACCAGTGAGGTTCTATACTGTAGCATCGAATGCCGAGGAGATACGCAGTCTTCTCCGGAGACGCTATCCTGAGTTTAAGAAGCTGCTCAGGGAATTGGATAATAAGGTAGAATTAGGCCTCAAAGCTCTTTGGAGAGATATGGATGCTATTTCCCAGGAAATAGTGAAGGAGAACACAGAGATAAAGGTGTTAGGAACTAAGATGACAGGCTGTTCAGTTAAAGAGGCTGACCAAGATAAGGGCGCTACAAGCGAGATGCTCAAGCTAGCTCTCGAGAGTAAAAAGGCCAAGGAAAGGGAAGCCCTCTTCCAGCCGCTGAGGCAGCTCTCCATCGATTCTTGCCTTAACACGACCTACGGCGAAGATATGCTCATGAACGCCTCATTCTTAGTTGACAGGGCTTGGGAGAAAGAATTCGATGGTGAGGTAGAAGAGCTTGTCGCCCGGTATGGTGACAGAATAAAATTAAAATACATAGGTCCAGCACCTCCCTACAGCTTCGTCAACATAGTCGTTAAGGAGTAGGAGCAGCGAATGAAAATGGTAAAAGTGGGTTCGCTGGCCAATCCCGACCTTAGGTTAATAATCTTTGGCGGCAAAGGCGGTAGTGGGAAGACGACTTCAGCCGCAGCGGCTGCATTATATTTGAACAAAATCTACCCCGACAAAAAGCTCTTAGT
>DAOUVR010000091.1 GCA_030667555.1 Dehalococcoidia bacterium | reverse complement strand
TCATATTAAGATAAAAGAGGGGGCAGGTGCCTTTGTTTGCGGTGAGGAGACGGCACTAATGGCTTCTATTGAGGGAAGCCGAGGGATGCCTCGCTCCCGGCCTCCCTTCCCTGCCCACTCTGGTTTATGGGGGAAGCCGACAAATATCAACAATGTCGAGACTTGGGGCAATGTCTCAGCTATTCTGCAGAAAGGCGGCGAGTGGTATGCCAGCTATGGGACAGAAAAGAGCAAGGGCACTAAGAATTTTTCTCTGGCAGGTCAAGTTGTCCGCACTGGACTTATCGAAGTTCCGATGTGAATTACTCTGCGTGAGATTGTCTACGACATTGGCGTGGGAATCCCTGGAAATAAAAGCCTTAAGGCGGTTCAAACCGGTGGTCCCTCAGGCGGTTTCATACCGGCAAGTCTAATAGACCTTCCTGTTGACTATGAATCTTTGACCCAGACAGGTTCAATTATGGGCTCTGGAGGAATGGTGGTGATAGATGAGGACATCTGTATGGTCGAAATGACCAAATTCTTCCTAACCTTTACTCAGGCTGAGTCCTGCGGCAAATGTATCCCGTGTCGTTGGGGAACTAAACAGATGCTGGATATCCTGGAAGATATAACCAGTGGAAAAGGTAGACCTGGCGATATTGAGCTGCTTGAGGAATTGGCTGAATCAGTTAAGGATAATTCTCTCTGTGGCCTGGGACAAACTGCTCCTAACCCGGTACTCACCAGTATTCGTTACTTTCGGGATGAGTATGAGGCTCATATAAACGAGAAGCGATGTCCAGCATTAGCCTGTATAGAGCTAACCTCTTACCATATTCTTCCTGATAAATGTCAGGGTTGCGGTATATGTCTGAGGGAGTGTCCAACAGATGCCATATCTGGTGGCAAGAGGATGGTGCACGTTATTGACCAGAGCAGGTGTATCAAGTGTGGTACTTGCCTTGATGTTTGTCCGCCTCGGTTTGGCGCGGTGGTGAAGGTGTCTGGTGAGGAGGTAACAGTCCCTGGTGAACCTGTTCCGGTGGCGGCAATAAAAGCAAGCGCAGTAGCTTCTAGCGGGTCTTCTTCTAATGAATGAGATATGTATACAGAAGTATCAATTAAGGGAGAATGATGATGAGTGTTATTACTGGGACAATTGCTAAGGAAAAAGTAGAGACAATCACCCTGACCATTAATGGTCAAGAGGTTAAGGCGAAGAAAGGGGATACGGTTCTTGAGGCAGCTCTAGAGGCCGGCATCTACATCCCCACGCTTTGTCATGACCCTGATCTCAAGCCCTACGGAGCTTGCCGGCTCTGCTTGGTTGAGATTGATGGAATGCGTGGATTGCCTACTTCGTGCACTACCCCAGCGACCGATGGGATGGTGGTGCACACTGAGACAGACAGGGTAAACCAGAGACGCCGCAGTACTATGGAACTCATCTTCGCCAATCACCCAGGGGATTGTTTCACCTGTGCTAAAAACCAACAGTGCGAGTTGCTGAAAATTGCCCAGTATATTGGCATGGAACAAGAGTATCTAGATCGGCTGCGGAAGAGCACTCGACTGCTTCCTATCGACCGAAGTAACCCGGCGTTCGAGTATGACCCCAACAAATGTATCCTCTGCGCCAAGTGTGTGCGCGCCTGCCATGAAATAGCTGGCGTTGGTGCTATTGGCTTGGCCTTCCGAGGATACGAGGCAAAGGTAACTACTGCTGGCGAGAAACCGCTTATTGAATCCATTTGCAAATCCTGTGGGGAGTGTGTTGCTCGATGTCCTACAGGGGCATTGACGCCCAAATGGGAGAAAGCTCCTACCAAAGAGGTCAAAACGATTTGCCCTTACTGTGGGGTTGGCTGTTCCCTGTACCTAGGTATTCGAGATAATAAGATTGCTTCGGTGCGTGGTGACCCCGAGGGCGCTACCAATAAGGGAAGCCTGTGTGTTAAGGGGCGCTGGGGTTATGACTTCGTTTCTCACCCTGAGAGATTAACGGCACCGCTTATCCGAATAGATAACACTTCGCGCGGTGCGCCGCATAATGGCCAGCCTCATGACATATTTCGTGAGGCTACCTGGGATGAGGCTCTTGAACTGGTGTCAAATAGGCTGCTTGAAATCAAGCAAACCTACGGCGCAAATAGTCTCGCTGCATTGAGTTCGGCCAAATGCACTAATGAAGAAAACTATGTAATGCAGAAATTCACCCGTGCTGTGCTGGGCACTAACAATATCGACCATTGTGCCCGATTGTGCCATGCCTCCACGGTCGTTGGCGCCATCGCCGCTTTCGGTCAGGGGGCAATGAGCAATTCTTACAGTGATCTCGAGAAGACCGACCTGTTCTTCGTCATCGGCTCCAACACTACTGAGTGTCACCCCATCATTGGTTCAATAATCAAGAGGCGAGTCAAGTTTGACGATGCCAAGCTCATCGTGGCTGACCCTCGCTCTATCGAGCTGGGCGAATATGCTGCTGCTAAGTTGCAGCACAAGCCGGGAACTGATGTTGCCCTTATCAATGGCTTGATGCACGTGATTATCAGGGATGGACTTGAGGACAAGGAGTTCATCAAGGAGCGCACCGAAGGCTTCGAGGAGATGCGGCAACTGGTGGAGAAATATACTCCTGAGGTGGTAGAGGAAATAACCGGGGTTCCAAGGGATGATATCGAGGCTGCTGCCCATCTATTTGGTGAAGCTAAAAGTGCCTGCATCCTATACGGGATGGGGATAACTCAGCACACCACGGGGACAGACAATGTGAAAAGCGTGGCAAATCTGCTTATGCTAACTGGCAATATTGGCCGGGAGGGCACTGGTTTCAGCCCGCTACGCGGGCAGAACAATGTTCAGGGCGCCTGTGACCTGGGAGCGCTCCCTAATGTCTATCCTGGCTATCAGAAGGTTGATGATCCGGCCGTTAAGGCGAAATTCGAGGCTGCCTGGGGATGCGAGTTGAGTGACAAACCGGGGATAACGGTTACCGAGATTGCCGATGCCATCTACCAGGGGAGCATCAAAGCACTTTATGTCATGGGTGAGAACCCTCTGATGAGTGAGCCTAACCTTAAGCACGCTAGGTCGGCGTTCGAGCAGATTGAGTTTATGGTGGTTCAGGATATCTTCCTCTCGGAGACCGCCTGGCTGGCTGATGTAGTTCTTCCTGCGGCTGCCTTTGCCGAAAAGGACGGTACCTTCACTAATACCGAAAGACGAGTCCAGCGCGTAAGGCAGGCACTATTGCCGCCAGGGGAGGCAAAAGCTGACTGGCAAATCATTTCCGACCTAGCAGGGAGGATGGGGCAGCCATTGGGTTATCAGAGTGCCGACCAAGTCATGGAAGAGATCGCCTCTCTCACCCCTATCTACGGTGGAATTCGTTTCGAGCGCCTTGATGAAGGTGGCTTGCAATGGCCCTGCCCTGATACCTCCCACCCCGGCACAAAGTTTCTACACCAGGGTAGTTTTGCGCGAGGACTAGGCAAGTTCCATGCTCTAGACGACGTCCCGCCGGCCGAATCAATATCCGAGGCATTCCCCCTGATTCTCACTACTGGGCGGGTGCTGGAACACTGGCATACTGGCACTATGAGTCGACGCTCCAGAGTGCTTTCCGAACTGCGCCCTGATGGTGTTGTGGAGATGCACCCTGGTGATGCATTGAAGCTCGGGCTTGTGGAACGTGATTTGGTGGCGCTAAGCTCAGAAAGAGGTAAGCTGGAAACTACGCTTCATATTACCGATAGAGCAATGCCCGGGGTTGTTTTTATGCCTTTTCACTGGCGTGAAGCGCCGGCGAATCTCCTCACCAGTGGTGCTCTTGACCCGCAGGCCAAGATTCCCGAGTTCAAGGTATCTGCGGTAAATGCGGTGTTGGCGGTGCTTGACAGAGCGGTGCAAGATAATGAGTTCCTGGCACGGCTGGCTGAAAACCCTGCTGAGGCTCTAAAAGACTACGAACTAACTTCTGAAGAGAAAGCTGCACTGACCAGTGGAGATATACGCAAGATAGAGTCATGGGTGGGCAAGATAGATGATCGACTTAAGACATGGCTGGTGATGCGGCTGTCACAGGAGAAATGGTAGTCCTGAGCAGGCTTCTGAGGGAGTTAGCGATATAGTTCAAATCTTTCGATATTACCGACTTGTTGCGCTGGAGATGGGAGTGCCTGAAAGGCACTCCCATCTCCCTTTTGAAGTTCTATTCTCGTTGCGCTCGATACCCTAGTCTCCATTGATGCTCTCCCTCTTCCCGTCCTGTATCCTGTATCGTCCCATGTAACCTGCCTGAACGAAGGTCTGCGTGAAGTTAGGGGCACTTGCCAGCTCAACATAGTGGACTCGCGAGGCTATGTCCTTGGCTTGAGTTCGACTGATGAGTGAGATTAGAGCCAGCTTAGCTCCCATGCCAGCAGCATTCCCTACCTGTCGAAAGCGGTCAAGAGGTATTGAGGGCAACAGGCCGATAACTATCGCACTGGAGACATCGATATAGCTGCCAAAGGCTCCAGCTATTATCACCTGACCGATTTCTTCTTCAGAGCGGCCATTCGTTTCCAGGAGAACCTGGATACCGGTGCGAATGGCTGCCTTAGCCAGTTGCAGTTCTCGCACGTCCCCCTGGGTCAATACAATAGCTGGACCTCCATCTCGTTCCCGTTTGCTGACAAGCACGAACTCGCGTTGCTTCTTTCGAGTACGAACGTGAGGGTGACCGTCCTTCATCCTACCGCCCTCGTCGACAATTCTCGCCAGGTATAGCTGCGCCAGAGCATCAAGAACACCAGACCCGCATATACCTATCGGCGGTGCTTCATCAACCGTCTGGTACTGGACGCCGTCATCCACTATACGCAACCGTTCGATGGCTCCGGCTGCCGCTCTCATTCCATCCTTGATATGACCACCTTCAAAGGCTGGCCCAGAGGCACAGGAGGCCGAGGTTACCTTCCCCTTGCTTATCAAGGAAACCTCAGTGTTGGTCCCGATATCCAAGGCTACGGTAAGTTCCTCGGCTTGCCAGGCTTGGGTTGCCAACAACATGGCCACGTGGTCGGCACCGACAAAACCGGCGATATTGGGCAGCAGGTGCACATAGGCCCCTGGAGAAATTCGCAGGCCAAGGTCACGAGCTTTTATGTCTTGAGCCGCGCTGACTGCAGGGACAAAGGGAGAGTAGGCGAGCTGCTTCACGGGTAAGCCGAGGAACAGGTGGTGCATAGCTGTGTTGCCGACTACTACTGCCTCGACAAGGTCCTCCTTCTTGG
>DAOUVR010000153.1 GCA_030667555.1 Dehalococcoidia bacterium | reverse complement strand
GCTTCAGATAAGTGAAAAGACGGTTAAGAACCATGTAACCAACATCCTGCATAAGCTGCACCTTTCCGACCGCACTCAGGCTGCTCTTTATGCCGTCCGCCGTAGAATGGCAGGGGACGACTAAGAATAGACCATAATTTTCACCCAGGAATATGGATCTCAGCGCCTCGATGTCATTCTGAGGAGCCCTGAGTGAAACGAAGGGACTCGAAGAATCTGTCGCCCTTCCCCACCGAGATTCTTCCCCTTCGGCTCAGAATGACAAAAGGGAGGCAGCACCGGGATTCTCCCACGTCACTTTGTGAAGGGTAAGAATGACATATGGAGGACGGGGCTCAGAATGACGGATAGGGTGTGTATGAAAAGTTAGAATATACCGATAACCCAGTTGGCTATCGGGTGCCCCCATACCAGGGCGACCATTGCTGCCGCGGCAAGGAAGGGGCCGAAAGGGATCGTCTGTTTCCTGGATCTTCTTCGCGATGCTACGAGGGCGATGGCCAACACGCCTGCGGTGATAATGGCCGTCAAGAGGGCGATAAGAACATAGGGAAAGCCGATTGCCAGCCCGATAAGCCCGGCCAGCTTGACGTCGCCACCACCCATGCCACCACCGGAGACGAGATAGGGTACGAGCATCAAACCAAAACCTATCGCTCCTCCCAGAAGAGCGCTCAGCACTCCCAGGCCTGGCCACCCTAGCTCGGGCCAGAAGAAAGAAAAGATTAGGGCGAGCACCATCCCCGGGTAGACTACTATGTCGAGAATCAGCCCATGCTCCAGGTCGATAACGAAAACCACCAGGAAAATGCAGGCATAGATGAGCGCCATGGGTAGCTGTGGGCCCAGACCGTAGTGCCAGCAGAGAAGGGCGAAGAGGAGCGCAGTTCCCACCTCCAACAGGGGCAGTCGGAGCGGGATGCGGGCGCCGCAGTAGCGACAGTGGCCGCGCAGCCACAGGTAACTGAAGATGGGCACCAAGTCGACAACCTTGAGCTTTTTCCCGCACAAACCGCAGTGAGAGGGTGGGCTAATAATGGACTGCCTCAGCGGCAGGCGGTCGCAGCATACGTTGAGGAAACTGCCCACCGCTAGGCCTAGGAGGGCAAAAAGAGCTATCGCCGTCATAGCATCCTGAGAATGAGCCCCACATTCACCGCATAATCGGCGACTGGCAAGTCATCGGGATAGCGCAACGGCGGCTGAAGATTCCCTATAGGGTGCCCGGTGAGCGTGGTCACATTCAGGGCGGCGGCAACGCTACCAGAAACTGCGCCGGTGAGAAAAACTGGGATCTGCTGTGGTAACGGTTTGTCGCGGTAGCTGTTCGAGTATGCCGCTATGGCTTGCATCACCTCATCGCCGATATGGTCGGCAGTCTGGTCGGAGGAAGGCATGTTATCGCCAAGAAACACGCTTCGGATCACCATTGGAACGTCGTGATACACAATGGTCGTATCAATACTATTACCCTCCCCGTTGGCGATGATTGCGTTTCTTCGATTCACTGCTTTCATCAGCGCCATGGCTTTGAGGTCGATCAATCTAGCTTTTAGCCCTGCTGCTTCCATTGTTTTGACCAAAGCATGAAGTGGCCTCTTGGGAACAATGAGCAAATAGACCTGCTGTTGGCCGTTTGACGATGGCAGGACTCGCCAGTGAACGTTGGTCTTCTCCACAGAATCCTTTGTGAGCCTCCTCGCTTCGCGGTCAACGATGGTCTCCAGTTGCCGTGTATCCATCTTCGGCAGGTTTAGAACTCTCGATATGGTGCCTGCTGCGGAGAGGGCGCAAACCACTTTGCCTTTAGAGAGCTTTCGCTCTGCTAGGGCGTCCTTGAGCAGTTCCCCCAACTTCGCCGGGTTGACAATATAGCCATGTCTGATGAACTCAGGGGGGAGGGGAATGCTGTCCCATTTCTCCACGGAGTCTCCACTGGCGCTGAGCACCCTCACGGTGGTGCCTTCAATGCTTAATGAGATGATACGCTTTCTAATCACGCTTATTCCCCCTTGCAGATTATGTCTGTGTATATACGATGATCTTAGAGGTCGTGTGCCGGTATGGAGGTTCTTCTACGGTGGTGTGGATATACTCGATTTCTACCGCATTGATGATCAGTGATTGGTATGAGGCGTTGCTTTCGATCTCGTAAAGGAAGTTGTACAACCCCGACAGCTCGGTGGCGGTGGCCTCCAGTTCATAGATGAAGGCCATATATTCCGTCCCATTATCATTTTCATTGCCATTAAGATACACGGTACTTACCGTGTCTGGCATATTGCCGTATATTATACGGACGCCGGCAGCATCCTTTGCATCGCTAACGACATCAAGAACAGCAATTGTACCAACTCCATCCTCAGTAGGGAACTGAGAATCCTCCAATTCATCATAGAGGTCGTTAAGTGTGTCATTCAGGGCATCGATATCGTACTGCCCATTAATGGATGATATTTGGCCTTCCACGTCAGCGATTTGCGTTTCCAGATTCGATGCTGCACTGGCCTGCTTCACTGTCACCACGACGAAATAGATGCCAACTCCAATAAGGGCAGCCACTATCAACAGGAGGAGGAACTGCGACTGGGATGGCTTCTTCATTCCACACTCTCCTTTGGCGCCAGCGTCACGGTAATTATAAAGGAGTATGGATGGGTGTAACCGGTGACTTGCCAGTAGAGGTAGTTGAAAGCCTCCTCCATAGAGATTTCATCATCGCTGTTTGCATCGGCTGGTCCATGTAGGCCCTCAACGAAGTAGTAGGTGAACACCCCATTTTGAAGCAGCGGGTTCTCATAAGAGGGCTCATCATCATCGCACGCGGTGAGCACCACACCGTCAATAACGTCATCAAGATCCTTGGCGAAGCCGTCGCCCCATCGCGGTACATCAGCCCTGGGCAAGCCCTTATCCTGTATCTCACCTGTTTTGATCATCCCTCCGCTAAAGCAGGTGTCTATCGCCACCAGCACAGGGTTAGCCGGCAGGTCGGCCAACCATTCGCCCAGCTCATCGTCGGTTAGCTCTCCCTCCGTCTCGAAGTCGTACTGACACAGGGCCTCATCCAGGCCATCGGCTTCATCAAAGGGAATTATATCGGCGACTGTGGTTCCATGCCCCGAGAAGAAGAAAAAGACCACGTCATCAGCGTCAGCTTTGTCCCCTATGTCGGCGATGATATCCTGAATATTGGACTTAGTGGCAGCCTCGTTGATGAGCATTGCGATATGGCTTGCCTCCCAGTTATCACTCGCCAGCAGGGCATCGCGCACGTCGTTGGCATCATCATCGG
>DAOUVR010000075.1 GCA_030667555.1 Dehalococcoidia bacterium | reverse complement strand
TCCAGGGGCAGCGTGGAGAAACCATCGAATTCAAGGTCCACCTGTCGAAAGAGCTTGAGCGCTTTGGAGATTTGCTCCATGGAGACTGACTTGGCGAGGCTTTTCATCTCCGCCAACACCTCAGGGCTGAGGTCGGCAGCCTCCGCTGCGCCCGCCTTGGCCAGAAGCAGTCCTCTTAGATACTCCATCATCTCCCGATTAAATTGCCGCAGGTCGAGGCCGTCCTGGGTAACGCTATTTATCGTTTGAAGACCCGCAGCGACATCTTTGTTCACTAGATGCTTTACCAACTCCTGGACTCGTATATCACCGGTGACCCCCAACATCGATTGAACCTGATGGGGGTCAATCTCGGAGCCATAGTAGGCAACTAATTGTTCCAGCATATTCTCGGCATCTCGCATCGAGCCGGTGGCGCTCCTGGCGATGAGCTTTAGCGATGAATCCTCAATGCGAATCCCCTCCTGCTGGCATATTCGCTCAAGCCTTGAGACCATAGCCGCCTGAGGGATGCGCCTGAAATCGAACCTCTGACACCGCGAGAGTATGGTGGCCGGTACTTTGTGGGCCTCGGTGGTCGCCAGCACGAAGCGGACATGAGGCGGAGGCTCCTCCAGGGTTTTCAACAGGGCGTTGGCTGCCGGCTCGGTGAGCATGTGGACCTCGTCGATGATGTAGACCTTGTACCTTGCCATATTTGGGGCGAACCTGGCCTTCTCCCTGAGGTCGCGGATCTCATCGATGCCCCGGTTGCTAGCTGCATCGACCTCGATCACATCTATAGCCCGCCCTTCAGCGACCGCCTGGCATAAGGCGCAGTTGTTGCACGGCTCACCCTCGCCGCTCTGGAGGCAATTCACCGCCTTGGCCAAAATGCGCCCGGTGGAGGTCTTACCCGTGCCTCGAGGGCCACAAAAGAGGTAGGCATGGGCCACTCGACCAGTACGAAGGGCATTCAACAGGGTTGTGGTAACATGCTCCTGCCCCACAACCTCGGCAAAGGTCTGGGGGCGCCACTTGCGGTAGAATACCTGAGATGTCATTGCTTCGCCTTTACATGCACGCTTTCAAGCATATCATCTATGCTCTCAAGCATCCTTTTCTTATCCTGGGGAAGCTTGCCATCGGCCCCCCACATATAATGGTAGGCTACATGATCGCTGACCACGAACTCGGAAGATACGTCGAGCGCATCAACCAGCGTGCGCACCTCCATGAGCAGCCCCTCCACCGATTGCGTGGTGAACTCGCCCCTATCATATTTCTCATAGAGAGGGGTTCCGGGTATGACCCCGAAAGTGCGGAGACGAATAAAGTGGGGGTTTATCCCGTTCAAAACCCTGGCGGTCCCCAGGGCGTGCTGCTCCCAGCGCTCCCTTCCACCCAGCCCGGGCATCACATCCGCCGAGAGCTCGAAACCAGCCTCGATAGCCTTTCTCCCTCCCAGGATCATCTCCTCGGCGGTGGCCCCTTTCTGCACATAGAGTAGAAGCTCGTCGTCGCCCGTCTCCAGTCCTAGGTGCAATCTGGTAAGCCCAGCCTCCCTGAGCATTTTCAAGTCCTCGGGGCTTTTCTTGACCAGGGTTTTCGCTCGTGCGTAGCTGGTAACCCTCTCCACGGTGGGGAAGGTCTCGTAGATGAAGCCGACGATCTCAGCGAGGTCCTTTGATTTGATGATGACGCTGTTCGAGTCTGCCAGGAAGACGTTTTTCACCACACCTTCATTCAGCCAGTGGATGTCGTTGGCCCTGGCCAGCATTCCCATCTTGTCGCCGTGCCCATTTTCCCACGCCCAGTCGCTTATCGCATCGGCAACTTTCTGCATCGCTCTTATGTCATCCTTTACTTCCTCCACCGGCCTTAGCTCGAACTTGGTGCCCTTGTACATACTGCAAAACTCGCACTTGTTCCACGGACAATTTCTGGTGACCCTTATGAGCAGGCTATAGGCCTCTGTAGGCGGTCTATAGGGAGGCATCTCATAATAGTCGGTCATAATGCCAGTGTTCCTAATATCCTTTCCTCCTCAGCCCTCATCTTAGCTTCATCGTGAGGCTGTTCATGCTCATGACCCAGGAGATGAAGCACGCCATGAACCACCAGGAACGCCACCTCTCGCTCCACCGGATGATGGTGTTCCTCGGCCTGAACCACCGCTCGAGGATAGGAGAGGATCACCTCGCCAAGGTGGAGAACGCCATCGGGAGGGTTAACAAACGAGGCGTCCGAGTCTTCAAGGAGGGCAAAGGAGAGTACGTCGGTGGCTTCGTCGACTCCGCGATAGCTTTTGTTGAGCTGGCGAATCCTCTCATCACCGGTAACCACCAGGCCAAGCTCCGCGGGGGAATTCGCCCCTTCTGCGGCAAGCGTCTCGGCCACAACGCGCCTGAGCCACCGCTCATCCAGGTATCCCTGGAAGGGCTCATCGATATCTACACAAAGCTCGAAATCCGGCATTACTAAGACATCCATTCTCTCTGGCATCTTAGCATAGCAGGGGTAGTTCTTCAATAGAAATTCAACCCGTTCCTTTCCCATCCACCAGCCCTGAACTGTACTGCTGGGGGACGCCCCTTCATTCTTTTCTCCCCAATACCTGTAGTTGCCTGATTCATCAGGCGATTACGAAAGTAGGATAACCTACCCCGATATGATCGGGATGCTCTAGGCATAGTTGGAGCAGATGCTCCAACCTACCCCGACTCTACGACAGCCTCCCGAGTACCTTTGCTTCTTTCAAAGTCCATCAGAATAGCATGGAGTCCCACCCAAACGCCCTAGGATGTATATGCTCAGGAACACCTCTCTAGACTCCCCTTTATCTCCTCTTTCAGACGTTGCATCTTCCCATACAAAATCCCTTCTAGTATAATACGCCATCCGATTCTGGCAGAGGGAAGAGGGCAGTCATGGATTTCAAGCTTACCCCCGAGCAAGAGGCGTTGAGAAAAGAGTTTGAAGGATATGCAGAGGAACTAATGAAGGATGCCCCGCCAGGTTGGGAGACATCGATGGAGTTTCAGTATTCCGATGAGGGCTGGGAGTTTACCAAGAGGACACACGAGAGGCTGGCGGAGAAGGGGTGGCTGGTGCGCCACTGGCCCAGGGAATACGGGGGAATGAATGCCCCCATCGTCGAGCAGCTCATCTACAGCGAGGCGATGGGATACCACAGAGTGCCGGCCGGCGACATAATCAGCGTTGGCATGATAGGGCCCACCCTCCTCGCTATAGGCAGTGAGGAGCAGAAGCAGGAGCACCTTCCACCCATCGCCCGCGCCGAGATATATTGGTGCCAGGGGTGGAGCGAGCCCAACGCCGGCTCGGACCTGGCCTGCCTCGTAACTCGCGGCGTGAGGGTTGGTGACAAGTATGTCGTGAACGGCCAGAAGACCTGGACCAGCAACGCCCACCATGCGGACTGGTGCTTCATGCTGGCAAGGACCAATCCAGAAGAGAAGCGTAGCCGTGGCCTGAGCTTCCTGTTGGTGGATATGAAAACCCATGGAATCACCATCCGCCCTCTTTGTGGCATGGAGGGGTCTCACCTGTTCAACGAGGTCTACTTCGACGATGTGCATGTGCCGGTGGAGAACCGCGTGGGTGAGGAGAATGACGGCTGGCGGGTAACGCGAGCAACGATGAACTTCGAGAGGTCCGGTGCCAACAGCTTCGCTGGCGTAAGGCGCAGCCTTGATGACTTGATAGCCGCATGCCGGGAGATCGAGTGGTATGACAAGACCCTGGCTGATAACCCCCTTATCCGCCACAGACTGGCCCAGCTCTCAATGGAGATCGAGGCTGGACGCGCCCTGGCGCACAGGATAGCGTGGTCACAGGAGAAGGGCGAGTTCTTGCAGGCTGCGCACCTGGCATCGGCGTCCAAGGTCTACGCCAGCGAGCTATCGCAGAGGTTTTCCAGCATAGCCTGCCAGGTCTTTGGTCTTTATAGTTAAGTCGCCAATTCCAGATGGGCGGTAATGGCAGGTCGGTGGCAGAGTGCCTATCAGCGCTCCCTGGGTGCAAACATCGCCGCTGGCTCGTCCGAGATCCAGAGGAACATCGTCGCCAACGCCGGCCTGGGACTTCCTAGAACCTGGTAAACGAGCGGTGAAAATTTATATAAAGAACCGTAGTATCAGATAAAAAAAGGAACACTACAATCGTGTTATTGACAGAATAAGCTATATATACGAAAATATACATACGTCGTTATTCGAAAGGAGGGGGGCATGCCGAGGAAAAAGAGTGAATGGGACCAGTTGAAGCAAGGTTATTTGAGTATGCAAGAGCAAGCCAAAACCAAGGAAGAGAGAGAATATATACCCGAGAAGTCGTGTGGGAAATGCAAGAACTTCTTCGCCTCTACCAGCACTACAACCGGTCATTGTCTTGTTTTGAAAGTTGGTTCTGATATAGCAGCCAACCCGCCGGTGTTTGTGCTGGATGGTGAAGTAGCCTTGATGTCGGACATAGCAATGGATGCCAGCCCATGCAAGTGCTACGAAGAGATGGAACTCATCGACACTGATATTGGAGAAGCATTTGACCCGAGGTATAGCCGTCACCAAAGGCAGATGATGAGGTGAGGTAGGGTTTAGCAGAGCGAGCGACCAAACGTGGGGGTGGTAGTGTAGTGAGGTTTATAGCGATTTCCGAAGCGGAGACAAAAATGAGGAGGTTAGTCAAATGGCTGAAGTAATAGCAAGTAAAAGCGCAGCACCAGACAGGTCTGCAGAAGAGCTTGAGAATGAAAGGGCGTGGTGGTGGGTGGCGGAGAAGAAGAGGTCGCCGCGGCTGGACTACCTGAGGAAAGCGACGTGGAAGAAGGGGAGACGAGGAGGGGAGTATGAGCCAGGCACCAAGATTGACCTGGAAAGCCCTCAGTTGTTCACCGAGTCATGGCAGGAGAACGAAAGCGATCCCATCCACCTGCACAGGGCCAAGGCCCTGGCCCACATGATGGAAAAAAGGACCATCTTCATCACCGACCATGCGCAAATTGTGGCCACCGAGGCCAACCTGCCACACACCCTCTACGCTAATGCGGAGGCGATCGGCGGGGAGATTTACAATGATCCCATCATCGTCCCCGAGCCAAAGGAGGAATCTCTGCAGATAATGTCTGACAGCGCCAACTACTGGAGAACAAGGAGTAATCTACTAGAGTTGGTGAAGGTGCTCAGGGCTGAGGATATGGGGAAATTCATAACAGCAACGCTTATGTGGGGCCTTCCCGTCGGGGGCAGCTTCGGCTATGCCGGTAAGGACTATGAGTACATATTTGGACCGGACCAGAAGGTGGGCGGTGGCAAGGGATTTGAGGATATGATCAACCAGATCCAGGAGAAGATCGATGACGCGGAGGACCAGTTGGATGGCACGCCCGATGGTGCTGAACTGGACCTTTATGAGAAGCTGCCCAACTGGGAGGCAATGCAGATCGCACTGGAAGGGTGCATCAACCACGCCAGGCGTTATGCCAGGCTGGCACGGATCATAGCGGAGAACTTCGAGCCGGACGCCAAGCGCAAGGAGGAGCTGCTCAGGGTTGCCCAGACCTGCGAGCGGGTGCCGGCGAAGCCGGCCCGAACCTTCCAGGAACACCTTCAGATGCAGCACTTTATACAGGTGTGGACCAGGCTCGAGGCTGGTGAGTCAGCGTGGCCTACACGACCCGACTACTACGGTACGCCCTACTACGACAGGGATGTGAATATAGACAAGACGCTCACCAAAGAGGAGGCGCTCGACCTGGTAGGTGAGTTCCTCATCCGTGGCTACGAAATTGGCCACTTCCTGGGCAG
>DAOUVR010000008.1 GCA_030667555.1 Dehalococcoidia bacterium | reverse complement strand
TCTCCTTTGAGCCCTATCCCACAACGACGCATCCCGCTGTTCTTGAAGCCTGCCTGGAATATTTCGTGGAAAAAGGATTAAAGCCGGTCGTCACCGATGGACCAGCTTTTGATGCGGTAAATAGTGGAAACATCATTGAAAACCACCCACTAAAAGAGGTCTGTGACAGATTATATGTCCCTCTCATCGACCTGCTGGGCCGCAAGATGGTGAAACGGAAAGCCGGGGATATCGAACTGGAGTTATCCGAGATTGCCTTCGAATATGACTATATCCTTTCCCTGCCGGTGCTTAAGACCCATTTCGTGTGCGGTCTCACCGGAGCCTTGAAGAACCAGTTCGGCTTTCTATCGACCAAGGAAAGAACAGAATTGCACTCGCACAAAGATATCCATAGGGCCATTGCTGAGCTAAACCTGATTGTGAAACCCGACTTCTATATTGTGGACGCCGTGGAGACCCTAACCCGCGCTACCGAAGTGAGACACGGAGGAAGGAAAGCGAAACTGGGCTATATGCTGGCGGGAAGAGACCCGGTAAGCCTGGATATCGCTGGGCTAGAGATCCTCCAGAGGGTTGAACCCAAATTAGCAGGTAAAACTCCTGATGACGTACCACATCTGCGGCATGCCATCGAGCTAGGGGTTGGAGCCCCCTGACGATTTACTCAACCTCCCAGAGCCTCAATGCAGATTTTAACTACATCTTCTGAAATCGCCTCGGTTTTCTGGAAGGGAATACTGAGGCTGTGAAGCGGACCTTCATATGGTTTGTCGGAGACCACCAGAATCCCGGCTGCCCTTTTGCCATGATACTGTGCAATCGAAAAGAGCGCCGACATTTCCATATCAATCCCTATGATTCCCTGCCGCGCCAAGTTCCCAAGAAAGTCAGGTGTCTCCATGAAGGCAGCGTCGGTAGAGAAGGTCTCCCCCACCAACGGCTCATATCCAAAACGCCGTGTTGTTTCGACGAGCCTTTTTACCAGGTCTTGGTCAGGATATGAGACCTCGTCCTTGCCATAGTATTTGCTGGTGCCCTCACCTATCCTGGACTTGTCGGGAATTATTATTGTCCCTATTTCAATCCCCGGCTGCAGTGCGCCACAATAACCAACACCTATCCCCTCAGAGGCGGGGGAGTGACATAAATATGCCTCGATATTGAAGCTCGCTGCCGGCGCCCCCATCATGGTTGAGTCAAACAGAATCTCCTTCCCACCCCTCCTGCCCTTATAGGGCTTGAGGCCGCTTAGGGATTCAAGCCCATAGCTTTCTGGTTGCGATGGAGGGAAATGGGGCAACCACTCCAATTTGAGACCCAGACGAAAAATGACCGCATCGTAGCTCCCCAATGCCTCAATGCCCCGCCTTTTTCGGAATTCCTGTTCATTCTTACGATCCAGTAACATCGGCCACCTCCATGAACATTTCCAATTCATGGTTCATCCTTTGCCAGTGGGTGCCACGCCAATAAATTCTATGGCACGCGGGGCACTGTACATAATGTGATTGAGTCTTGAAAACATAGGGAGGCACCAGGTCACGCACATCATCCTTACTTCTAGGTACCAGAGGCTCATTGCATTCCAAACAGCGGGTGAACTGCCTTCTTCGATTTAACTTCATAGTCTCTACCACTTGGCGAAGCTGTGTTTTCACGTCGTCGTCTTTTATTAGCAGAGCCTTCAACTTTCCACTGGTGACCACGCGGCGCAACATGATCTGGGTATCTTTGGTGAGTAGCACCCTTTTCTCCCTCAAGCCAATGGCGACAAGCCTTGCATCATCGATGTCATTAATGAACAGGGTATCATAGCCCATCATTCTGAGCCAGCGACCCAATTTGCCAACATTGGCGTCCACGACGAATTTTGGTCTCATCTTGCTGCTCTTTAAAGAGTGATTTTCATCCCCTCATAGCCTAAGGTTATATTTGCCCCCAGTTCCCCGGCGACTTGCGCTACCTCCTCCCTGATCTGGTCCTCGATTGTGAGTACCATATGAATAGCAACTACGGGCGGCAAGTATCCCCTGATCCTCTTGAAATCTATGAGTTCCTCTTTTAGCAGGCGAGGGGTCAGGTGCCCCGACTGCTGAGCCATAGACTCAAAACTGTTGGACATGCTAACCTCGATAACCAGGAGTTCTGGCGAAATCACCTCCCAGCAAGAAGCGCAGCCCCCTCCTGTATCCCCGGTATAGAAAATGCTCTTGCCATCTGGGGAGGTAATCCAATAGCCCACCGCCGGCACGCCATGCTTTATCGGGAGAGGTAAAACACGATACCCATCAATTATCACCTCCTTGCCTGGCTCCACGGGACAGAATCTGAAAGCAGGCTTGTCAGGGCGGGGTTTTTTCAGGAAATCTGGATAGACCACATCATTCAACAGATGTGTGGAGATCACATCAAGCACGCTATCGAGGGCATAGACATTAATGGGATCACGCCAATAGGCATTGATGCCAAACGTAGCCAGGTCTCTTATGTGATCGAAATGATGATGTGTGATGAATATTGCCTTTATGCGCTGCTGGTCGGAAAGGGTGAGGCTTGAGGTAAGAGCTCCAGCATCTATGGCTACGACCTTGTCAACCAGAAGCGAAACTAACTTGGAGTTTAACGACTCGCACTGATGAGCACCAAGGATCTCAAGCTCCATATTACATACCACCAGAATCTTTCTCTGAAAATAGAACTATTCCGCTCGCCCTGAGCTTGTCGAAGGGCTCACCACGAACGGTATCTGGCACAACATATCCTCATGATCCGTCGCAGGGCAACCGCCCATGAGTATTTGCTCCTTAGCCTCATTCCCATCCGCTTCCTCGCCTTGGGAAAACACCCTCAACGGGTAACCAGGAAAGGGTTGAAACTGGTATCGTAGTCGTAGGTATCGATGCCCTCCTTCTTTTTTAGATAGTTTACCACCGCATAAGTGAAGGGTGTAGCCAAGGCTTCATAACCAGTCTTCACCAGCCAATGGGTCAGGATCATGGTGCCCAAAATCCCCCAGGGCTGTGTCCCGGCGAAGGCAACGATAATGAACAAGGTAGAGTCCAGCCCCTGGCCGATGATGGTGGAGCCTATGGTTCTTGTCCACAGCCAGCGTCCTTTGGTCCTGATCTTCATCTTAGCCAGGATGAAGGAATTAGCGAACTCACCCACGAGATAGGCAATGAAGGAGGCGATAAGCAACCTTGGGGCATAACCTAGTATGGTCTCATAAGCCTGCTGACTTCCACATACTGGAGCCGATGGCAACAGCCCGCCCAGCCAGATGGCGAGGACGGCGAGAAGGTTGCAGAAGAAACCAAGCCATATAACCCTTCTAGCCCAGCGGTAGCCATAAACCTCGGTAAGGATATCGCCGAAAATATAGCTTACCGGGAAAATGATGATGGCTGCGGGCAAGATTAATCCACCGATGCTTATTAGCTTGACTGCTATGATGTTCGCTATTATGAGGCAGGTAATAAAAGCGCCGGCAACAACAACGAAACGGTGTGAGACAACCATATCATCAGATCCACCGCTTGGAGCGGAAGTAGAGGAGCATGGCCCCGGAGATGCACAGCATAACAGCTATAGTAATAACGAAGGCATACGGGCTGTTCTGGAAGGGAAGATCAATGTTCATTCCATAGATACTGGACACCAACACAAAGGGGAGCAGCATGGTAGCAAGTATGGTAAGCATCTTCATTATCTGAGTGGCACGGTGTGAAAAGAGGGACTCGCTGCTGGCATTGAGCCCCTCCACCACCTCCTTGTATTCATCCAGCGTCTCGATGATCTTGCCGAGGTGGTCGCCGATGTCGCCGAAGTAAACATCGAGGTCCTCTCTGAGGAAGGGGTAGTCTCTCTCCTCCAGAGATTTAACGATAGAAGGCTGAGGGTTAAGTATGCGACGAAACGCCATGATATCGCGTCTGAGGATAGAGATATCTCGCACTGAATCACGAGCCCTATCGGTGAAAAGCCTGTCTTCAGCCTCCTCCACATTAGCGATGACCCTATTCACAATAGGAAAGCAGTAGTCCACCAGGCGGTCGAGAGCCCGGTAAAGGAGATATCCAGAACTTCGGCCCATATTCTCCTCGCGTGCCCGTTCGTTCTGCTGGCAATCATTGAAAAGCTTCTCCAAGGGCTTTAACTCACCGGAATGCACCGTTACCAAAAAGTTCGTACCAATAAAGATGGAGACCTGACTGGGCGTGGTTACCCGCGCCCGCACATTGAATACTGGGAAATGAAGCACTACAAATAGATAGTTCTCATACTCGTCTATCTTGGGGCGCTCTATTCGACTGATACAGTCCTCTAAATCGAAGAGGTTGAACATGTAGGTTTGTGCCAGGTATTCTATATCATTCGCTGTAGGTTTCTCGACATTTATCCAGGTGATCCTGCCCCACTTGACGGTCTCAATATTTAGTTGTTCTTTACCCTTACCGACCACAGTCATATCGCCTCTACCTTAGCTTCACACCCATTTTACCATAATCCTAGAAACTAGCAACCATACGAATAAAGCCACCTGAGATGAGTAATTAAACCAGTCAAGACACAGCCTCGTTGGTTAGGCAAAGAGAGGCCGCCAGATGAAGGGGGAGCAAGTAAATCCCCCCTCCCCTCGCCAGAGTCGAGTCCTTCTAAGAAGGACCGTCAAGGGAGAGGGCAGAGGGGAAGTCCAGAGGGGCTCCCTCTAGTGGGGTCTGAGGGTATCACACTCCAGGCGCCGACTGCGAAATGCCTGGTATGTAGTTCAGGCCGACATCAACATGGGCTGCATATGTAGCTGCCCAATTTATTGGGCAATAGAGGCCTGATAAATCAGGCAACTACACGTATCGTTAAAGTCAAAACTAATCAGCCTCTTCCGCAACATGATTTACACTATGTTTTCGTTATGCTATAATGCTCAGGACAAAATGGAGAAGGATATGAAGCAGGACATCATAAAGGATTACCAGACCCATAAAACAGATACGGGGTCACCTGAGGTTCAGATTGCTCTGCTTACCGACAGGGTAAACTACCTTACAGAGCATATGAAGGTTCATCGCCACGATTATCATACACTTCGTGGACTGCTCAAACTGGTGGGGCAGCGAGATAGGCAGTTGAAATATCTGAGCAGGATCGATCCTCAGCGCTACCGCACAGTGATCGCAAGGCTCGGTCTACGCAAGTAGTTCTTCTAGTAGTGAGGTTGTATTCACAATGCCACAAGTTTTTGAGTGTATTATAGGCGGTCAGGCTCTTGTCATTGAGATCGGTAAGCTTGCAAGCCAGGCAAGTGGCGCAGTTACAGTGCGTTATGGGGATACATTGGTGTTGGTTACCGCTTGCGTCTCAAGCGAGCGGCGGGAGGGAGGCGACTTCCTCCCTCTCACCGTTGACTATGAGGAGAGGCACTATGCTGCAGGCAAGATACCAGGAAGCTTTATTAGGAGGGAGACGCGCCCCAGCCAGGACGCAATCCTCGCCGACCGACTCATCGATCGCGCCATCCGGCCTCTCTTTCCCAAGGGATTTCGGAACGAGATTCAGATCGTGATCACCATTCTTTCCACCGATCGAGAGAACGACCCGGATATTTTGGCCATGATTGGCGCCTCGTCTGCGCTCTCAATCTCCGAAATCCCCTTTGATGGGCCAATAGGCGCTGTTCGTGTCGGTTATCTTAATGGGCAACTGATATTCAACCCTACTTACACCCAACTCAATGATAGCCCGCTTGATCTCGTTGTCGCCGGCACTGGTGACGCCGTAATCATGGTGGAGGCCGGAGCCACGGAGGTGCCCGAAAGCCTTATCTTCGATGCCATCAAATTTGGACAGCAAGCGATACAGGAGATCGTCGCCTTGCAACAGCGACTCCGAGAAGCTTGTGGCAAGCCCAAGATGGAGTTCAAGGAAAGCGAAGTCAGTCCAGAGGCAGAGCAAGCAGTCTCCTCCGCCGTCAATGGAAGACTTGACGAGGTTATCTATAAGCCAAGGGCGGAGCGTGAGGAAGTCCTCTCCGCCATTGGAGAAGAGCTCTGTCAAGAACTGGGAGAAAGGTTCACACAAGAGGAGATTCTCTCCGCACTTCAATCCCATTTTAAGAGGGCGTTGCGGGAGAGTATTCTAGAAAAGGGAGTTCGTGCCGACGGCCGCCAGTTAAATGAGGTTCGCCCTATCACCTGTGAGATTGGTTTTCTTCCCCGCACCCACGGCTCGGGGCTTTTCACTCGCGGCGAGACCCAGGTTTTGACCACGACGACCCTGGGCTCAGTGCGGCAGGAGCAACTCATCGATACCATCAGTCAGGAGGAGAGCAAGCGCTTTATGCACCACTACAACTTCCCCCCTTTCTCTGTTGGGGAAGTGAGGCGTCTTGTTGGACCGGGTAGGAGGGCGATTGGGCACGGTGCGCTGGCAGAGAAGGCTCTTGCTCCTATTCTGCCCAGCGAGGAGGATTTCCCATACACCATTCGCCTGGTTTCCGAGGTCCTAAGCTCTAACGGCTCGACTTTCATGGCTAGCGTTTGCGCCAGTAGCCTGTCCCTGATGGATGCCGGCGTTGCTATCAAGGCACACGTAGCAGGGGTAGCTATGGGGCTCATCACCAGAGACGACAAGTACGCTATTCTTACCGACATCCAGGGGCTAGAGGACGCCTACGGCGATATGGATTTCAAAGCGGCGGGTACCTCTGAAGGGATCACCGCGCTTCAAATGGACATCAAGCTCAAACAGATCTCTTATGAGGTCGTCGAGAGAGCACTTGAGCAGGCGAGAGAGGCCCGCCTATTCATCTTGGCTAAGATGAACGAGACTATCAGCACAAGCCGACCGGAACTCAGTAAATACGCACCTAGAGTGTATAAAATAACCATCCCGCCCGACCGCATTGGCGCTGTCATCGGGCCAGGGGGCAAGATGATAAGGTCGATCACTGAAGAGACAGGGACCACCATAGACGTTGACAACACTGGCACCGTACTCATCGGCTCGGTAAGTGAAGAGGGGGCGCAAAAGGCGATCAAGATCATCGAGAGCCTGACCAGGGAGGTGGAGGTTGGCGCCACCTATACGGGGAAGGTGACACGTGTCGAGAACTATGGCGCCTTTGTGGAGATCTTCCCAGGCAAGGATGGGATGGTCCATATTAGCGAGCTTGCCGACTACCGGGTGCCCAGCGTCGAAGATGTAGTCAAGGTTGGCGATGAGATCATGGTTATGGTCACCGAGATCGACCATATGGGGCGGATAAACCTATCCCGGCGTGCTGTATTTCAGGGGCTATCAAAGGTAGCCAAGGTTGAAGATACCAAGACCTCAGGCTTTCCCAGGAAACCTCAAGGTTCGCGCCCTCAAAGGCAAGGTGGTGAGCAGCGCAGTCCAAGAAGACCGCCGAGGGCGTAATTACAATAGTTGAAACAGGCTGTAGGGGGGTACTGGGCAATGCCGATAGCGGTTGTAGTTCATGGGGCTGCGGGGAGGATGGGCAGAGAGATCTTGACGGCTTTGTGCCAAGCCGATGGTCTTAAGGCCGTCGGAGCCGTAGATCTAGAAGCAAAGCAGGATTTCTTAGCGCTCCCTGATGGCTCGGGCGAGATCCCGTTTTCCACTAACCTGGAGTCGATCCTTTCCCATTGTCGTCCTGATGTTATGGTGGACTTCACAATTCGCGACGCCACCATGGCTGCAGTGCGGATTGCCACAAAGCAAGGGGTAAATCTCGTTATTGGGACAACAGGTCTCTCCTCCGAAGATATAGGCGAAATCAAGCAATTATGCCATAATAGGGATCTTGGTACTATAATAGCACCTAACTTCTCATTGGGAGCAGCTTTGATGGTACACCTGGCTAAACTGGCAGCCAGGTATTTTGATTACGCTGAGGTAATAGAGAAGCACCACGATGGGAAGGCTGATGCCCCATCGGGGACCGCCATAGACACAGCCAAAGCGATGTTAGAGACACGGGGCAAGCCCTTCAATTACCCTGTTCCGCTGAAGGAAAGCCTCACTGGAACGCGTGGCGGTCAGATCGAAGGGGTCGGAATTCATAGCGTGCGCCTTCCTGGGCTTCTCGCCCATCAAGAGGTGATATTTGGAGCACAAGGACAGACGCTTACCATACGCCATGACTCCATCAGCCGGGAGTCCTTCACGCCCGGGGTAATCATGGCTATTAGAGAGGTGGTCAAGATCAAAGGGGTTATATACGGTTTAGAAAACATCTTGGGATTGTAGGAGGTCGTGATGGAAGGGTTCCATGTTGCCATTGTTGGAGCCACGGGACTGGTTGGGCGCGAGTTTATCAAGGTCTTGGAGCAGCGCAACTTCCCAATGCGCTCCATCCGTCTGCTTGCCTCTGACCGCTCCGCTGGCACTAAACTCTATGTAAAACATGAGCAGGTGGAGGTTGAAGAGACAACCGCCCACTCTTTTGAAGAAGTGGACATCGCCCTCTTCTCCGCAGGCGCTGAGATAAGCAATCACTTCTCACCGATAGCAGCACGGGCTGGCGCTGTAGTCGTCGATAATAGCTCCGCCTTCAGGATGGACACAAATGTCCCACTAGTAGTACCTGAGGTCAACGCTGAGGACATAAAGGAGCACAAAGGGATTATCGCCAACCCAAACTGCTCCACAATTCAGATGGTGGTTGCCATCTATCCCCTGCATAAGGTCAATCCCATTAAGCGAATCATTGTGGATAGCTATCAATCGGCCTCAGGCATCGGCTCTGCTGCAATGGAGGAATTGGTCGAACAATCAAAGTTGGCGCTTGAAGGGCGCGAGGTGGTGCCCCATCTCTTTCCCCACCAGATCGCCTTCAACGTTCTTCCCGAGATCGACCTCTTCATGGATAATGCCTATACCAAGGAAGAGTGGAAGATGGTAGAGGAGACTCAAAAGATAATGCATGCCCCTGAGAGAGCCATATCCGCTACCTGTGTGCGCGTTCCCGTTTCTATTGGGCACAGCGAGGCTATTCACATCGAGTTTAGCAGACCGATGTCCCCTCAAGAGGCAAGACAAATCCTCGCCGAAGCGCCTGGCGTACGAGTGCAGGACGACCCCGGTATAAGCCTCTATCCTCATCCCTGGTCTGCGGCAGGCACTGACGATGTCTTTGTCGGGCGCATTCGCAAGGATGCGTCCCATGAACGTGGCTTGGCTATGTGGGTGGTTTCCGATAACATCAGAAAAGGAGCGGCGCTAAATACCGTTCAGATCGCCGAGACGATGATCGAGAGAGGCTGGATATAATGGAGGCGCATGATGGCAGGGCTAAGTAGATTATTCACCGCTATGGTAACCCCCTTCGATCCCGAAGGCAATGTTGACTATGACCAGGCGAAGAGGCTTGCCATCGCCCTGTTGGATTCGGGGAGCGATGGATTGGTGGTTTCCGGAACCACAGGAGAGTCTCCCACCCTCAGCAGAGAAGAGAAGCTCAAGCTTTTCGCTGAGGTGAAGGAGGCAGTTGGAGGACGAGGAACGGTGATAGCTGGCACCGGCAACTACTGCACAAAGGATAGCATAGAGCTAACCCAGACGGCAGAGAGCGTGGGCGTGGATGCCATACTGCTCGTTGTGCCCTGCTACAACAAGCCAACTCAAGAGGGGCTTTTCCAGCACTTCAAGGCCATTGTCACAGCCACGAGCCTCCCGTGCATTCTTTACAATGTGCCCAGCCGAACGGTGGTAAACCTTGCTCCCGAAACCGTGATCAAGTTGAGCGAGATCGGCAACATCGTTGGTATAAAGGAGGCTAGCGCCAATCTAGAACAGATCGCCAAAATCATCGATGGTACAAACAAGGATTTTTTAGTTTACAGTGGCAATGATAGCGATACACTCCCCATACTTGCCCTAGGGGGTTGTGGTGTAATCAGTGTTATCTCCCACCTCGTTGGCTTGCAGGTTAAGGAGATGATGGAGAAGTTCCTTAGCGGCAAAGCAGATGAGGCTGCAACGATCCATCGGCGCCTGCTTCCACTGGTGGATGCTATGTTTGTGGTCTCCAGCCCTAGCCCCACCAAATACGCCCTGAACCGCCTGGGCTTTCGGGTGGGCAAGCCACGTTTGCCTCTCGTCGAGCCTGACGAAAAATCGGCGGCGTTCATCGACGCCACCCTGTCAAACTGTAAGATCAACCTCCCAATAGAAGCCAAGGTCTGAGAGAGCAGCCTAGAGCATCTGCTCTAGGCCTGTCCTGAGCTTGTCGAAGGGCTACCCCATTTTAGCAAGGCTACGGGATGTCTCACACAATGATGGTCTGCTCCCGCCTTGGACCAACCGAGATAACGCTTGCCGAACAGCCAATGAGTTCCTCCAGCGTCCTTATGTAGGAGCGAGCCTTACCGGGCAGGTCTTCAAAGCGACGAAGTGCGCTTATGTCGGTTTGCCAGCCGGCAAGCTCCTCATAGATGGGTTCGCACCCCGCCAACAATGTAGAGTTGCTGGGAGGATTCGTCAGCGTATCGCCATCAAGCTTGTAGCCAGTGCATATCTTGAGTGAAGGCAGGACATCGAGAATGTCGAGGCGGGTGAGGGCAAACTCGGAAAAACCATTGATGCGAGCGCTAAAGCGACCGATCACGGCGTCGAACCAGCCGCAGCGGCGGGGGCGCCCCGTAGTGGCACCATATTCATGGGCGCGCTGCCGAATCAACTCCCCTGTTTCGTCACAGAGCTCAGTGACCAGAGGTCCAGCTCCCACCCTGGTGCTGTATGCCTTATAGACACCGATGATGCGGTCTATCTTCGCCGGGCTCAGCCCCAACCCTGAGCATGCGCCTCCTACGATGGTGGAGGTAGAGGTAACATAGGGGTAGGTGCCAAAATCTACATCCAGCATCGTCCCCTGTGCCCCCTCCAATAGAACTGCTTCCTCGTTTTCCAGAGCTTCCTGCAACATCAAATCGGTCCCCCTTATGAAAGGGGCCAGAATCTCTCCATAATGGCAATATTTATCGTAGATTTCCTCCAGCGATAGAGGTTGAGCCTCATAAACCTTGGTGATGATACGGTTCTTCTGCTCCAGAACAGTGCGAAGCCTCTCCCGAAAGACCTCCTTGTCTAGTAGGTCTCCAACGCGAATTCCCAACCGGCCGACTTTATCCATATAGCAAGGACCAATCCCTCTTCTTGTCGTTCCAATAGCACTGCCACCGCGTGACTCCTCCTCCAAGCCATCGAGAAGGATGTGATAGGGCATGATGAGATTAGCGCGATCGCTCACAAATAGCCTCTCTACACTCACGCCACTCTTCTTCAGCTCTTCAATCTCCTCGAAGAGCACAGCGGGGTCGATGACCACACCATTGCCGATGATGCAGGCAACATCGGGGTAGAATATACCAGAGGGAACGAGATGCAACCTGAACTCACCATAGGGATTAATTACAGTATGCCCGGCGTTATTCCCCCCTGAGAACCGCACCACCACATTTACCTTCTCGGCAAGGAGGTCAACAATCTTCCCTTTCCCCTCGTCTCCCCACTGCGCCCCAATAACAGCTATTGCTGGCATTTCTCACTCCCTTCCTACGTTCACAACTGGTAGGCCAGTCCTGTCATTCTGTCGCCATCCTCTTATAGTATACCTCATAAGCCCTGAAAACTAGCAATTGTACTCGTTCAAATCATTTAACCCACCCTGAAATGTGTTTCTGGGGGACACCCCCAGACCCCTGCCAGAGGGGAGACCCCTCTGGACTCCCGCTTTCGTTCCCTCTCCCGCCGTTGAGGACAAGCCTCACAATAACGAGAAGATGTCCCCTATCTATCTGAACGAGAGCGTCAACGATGCTCCAAAAGAACTCCAAGAATGAGCTCTGCTGCCCTCTTGTCCAGAGGCTCGTTATTGTTACCACACTTAGGGGACTGGATGCAACTGGGGCAGCCAGCCTCACAAGGGCACTCCGCTATCGCTTTCAGCGTAGCAAGCCAGAGTTCCTCGATCAGTTCGAAACCCTTCTCGGCGATGCCAATGCCGCCCGGATAAGCATCATAGATGAATATCTGTGGTTTCCCCGTATCAGCATGGAGCGGCGTGGAAATACCACCCACATCATTTCTATCGCATAGGGCAAAAATGGGTAATAGTGCGATGGCAGCATGCTCCGTAGCGTGAAGCCCGCCATGGAAATCAAGCCCCTGTTGAGCGAGAGCAAGGACAATTTTCTCCGGTATGTCGAACCAAAGAGCTACGGTGGGGAATGTTTGGGGTGGCAGGTCGACAGGCTCCTCCCCGATAACCTCCTCGGTAAACTGCCTCTTCTTTTTAAAGCCAACCACCTCAGTGGTCACCTCCACCTCTCCCAGATAGACACTTACCCCTCCCACCTCCCTTCGCCGATTCACCTGAAGGATCGAGAGTTCGGTGATGTCTTTTGTTTGTGTATAGTAATCGGCATCGATGGGCTGAGTGTAGGCAGTGCGCGATAGCAGATCGAGTTCGGTAACAAGATACGCCTCACCTTGATGAAGATAAATGGCACCGGGATGAATCTGAAAGAAGGCGACCGCCCCCTCCACTGTCTCCAGTTCCCGATAGCCTTGTGAGGCATCGACGATCGTATAGCGCTCGGAGGATGTGGAGCGAATATTCACATCCTCAGCGGGGTAGAATATGGAAGGCGATAGGTAGCACCGCCCACCACGCTCCTTAAGCAGTCCTTCCTCCACCAACTCCGCACTCACCTTCCTGAAGTTTTCACCAAATACCGTTTCATCATTATCATCCAATGGATGCTCATAGGCAGCACACATGAGATGAGATTTAAGGATATGGGGGTTAGCCTGGTTGGTCAGGACATGCTCAAAACTCTTGCCAAAGAAAGCCTCGGGGTGACGCATAAAATACTGGTCCAGGGGATTGTCTAGGCCGATGAGAAAACTCAAAGACCTCGCCCCTCTTCTGCCACTTCGCCCCGCCTGCTGCCATGTGCTGGCGATACTCCCGGGGTAGCCAGTAAGCACAGTAGCATCAAGATCGCCAATATCAACTCCGAGCTCAAGAGCAGTAGTCGCCACCACCCCCAAAAGCTCGCCATCAAACAACTGGCGCTCGATTTGGCGTCGCTCCTCGGGAAGATACCCAGCGCGGTAGGGTCTTATTCTTTGGGCAAGCTGCCCGCTCTCCTTAGCTAGCTGCTCCCTGGTGTAAATGTAGATAAGTTCGGTCAGCTTCCTCGACCTGGCAAAGGTGATAGTACGAAAGTCCCCCTTCACTAGCTCGGAAAACAGAAAGGTGGCCTCGGTATTGGCGCTGCGCCTGGTGGATTTGGCCTGATCAATAATGGGGGGATTCCAGAATACGAAATCCTTCCCTCCGTAAGCAGAGCCATCCTCATCAAGCACCTCAAAAGGGAGACCCACCAATCTCTCGATATGCTCATTGGGGTTGGCAATAGTCGCCGAAGAGCAGATAAACTGGGGATTTGCCCCATAAAGCGTGCAGACTCGCTTCAGTCGGCGAAGCACATTAGCCACATGGGAGCCAAAGACACCGCGGTAAACATGTGCCTCATCCACTACAACATAGCGAAGCTGACGAAGAAACCTCGACCACGACTGATGGTTAGGCAGAATGCCCAGGTGAAGCATATCGGGGTTGGTGAGCACCACCCGAGAAGACCGCTTTATCTCGCCTCGCTCCTCAGGAGGAGTATCGCCATCGAAAGTAGCGCACCCTATCCCAAAAGGCGAGGCAAGCTCGCATAAACCCCTGAGCTGATCCTGAGCAAGCGCCTTAGTGGGGAAGATATAAAGGGCACTACTCCTCTTCTCCCTGAGCATCACATCCAGCACGGGCACATTGTAGCAGAGGGTCTTGCCGCTGGCGGCAGGGGTAACTACAAAGACGTTCTTACCCGAGCGGGCGGCATTTATCGCCTGGGCCTGATGGCTATAGAGAGCGGGAAGATGCAAAGCATCAAGGCGTTTCTGGAGCTCGGGATGGAGGGAGTCCACAAGCGTCCCGTAGCTCACATCGCGGCTGGGCACTTGCTCAATGTGGACAATCTGGTCTTTGAATAAAGGCTGTGTTTTAAGGTAGTGCAATAAGGCTGAGGTATCCATTCTGTTCTAAAGAGCGTGGAGGATTTCCAACTCATAATCGAGTATCTCCACATCCAACCTGGTCTTCTCAATGAAATCCACCACCTTGGACAGCACCTCGTTGCAATGCTGAGCACTTTCGCTGACACAGCTTATCCCTATGACGATGATCTGCCAAATGTCCTGCTCATCGACCTCAGCTATGGATACATTATACTTGTTTTTCACCCGCTGGATGATCGACTTCACCACCTGCCGCTTGCCCTTGAGGGACTGATTCTCGGGCAGGCGAAGCCTCACCTTGCACACCCCGATATTCATAGCGTCTCCACGACAAAAAGAACCGGGACATCCCTGCGCATCGGGATCGTCTCGGCTCTTTTCAGACATTACAAGCGCTAGGGGCGACTTCTCATCTTGGCGAAGCACTCAGTACAATAGACCGGTCGCCCACTCCTGGGTTCAAAGGGAACCTCACACTCCATGCCGCAAGAGGCACAGATTGCGGAATACATCTGGCGATTTTCTTCACCAAAACGATCGCGCCGCCTCGCCGAACGGCACTCCCGGCACCGAGTGGGCTCGCTTTGCAGCCCACGTGACATATAGAATTCTTGCTCACCAGCAGTGAACGAAAATTCTTTGCCGCAATCTCGACATACCAGAACCTTGTCCTCCAAGGCCATACCAGCCCTCCTTCTTTATTTGGTGGTTGCCCCTTGCCGGTACAGCTTAACACCCTGTTTGTCGGATTGCTTTGTCATACTTGTGCCGAAACAAACCCCTAGCTCGCTTTGGCGAGGTCGTCATGCTGAAACGCCAGTCCAGGTCCACCTTGCGCCATTATATATCAATATTACACAAAATGCAACTATTATTTATAACTCTTGTTTCGTTTACTAGTGGCATGCTACACTAGAGACTGCCAAGCAAGTAAGGGAGGAAGCGGGTGCATGCCTCAGGATACAATCTCCGTTAGAGGGGCTCGGGAGCACAACCTGAAAAACATCGATGTCGCTATCCCCAGAGACAAACTGGTGGTAATCACCGGCGTCTCCGGATCGGGGAAAAGCTCGCTTGCCTTCGATACCATTTATGCCGAGGGCCAGCGTCGTTATGTCGAGTCTCTGTCCGCCTACGCTCGCCAGTTCCTCGGTCAGATGGAGAAGCCAGATGTCGACTATATCGAGGGGCTAAGCCCAGCGATCTCCATCGACCAGAAGGGCCCGAGCAGAAATCCCCGCTCCACTGTGGGCACAGTAACTGAGGTCTATGACTACCTGAGATTGCTCTTTGCACGCGTTGGCCACCCTCATTGCCCCCACTGCGGGCAGGAGATCACACAGCAAACGGTGCAGCAGATCGTGGA